>JAPKZO010000034.1 GCA_026393755.1 Acidobacteriota bacterium | reverse complement strand
TCCCGGCGGCGTCGCCGTCACCGACGCGCAGTTGGCGACGGTCCGGCTCGAACGGCATCGGTTTCACGGCGATTGGAACTACACCATCCATCCGGAGACCGTACGTGAACTATAGGTCACTTATTTCCTGACAGGCCCTAACACGGTGCGAAGCATGTGCACCGCGGAAGGGAAGGGGCGGCATTACCCGGTGGATGAAGCAGGCGTGTGGGTGGACGCCATCCGCGAACGCAGTCCGGTGATTCACAACGACTACGCCAGCCTGGTCCACCGCAAGGGCTTGCCGCCCGGCCACCCGCCGGTGCTCCGGGAATTGGTGATCCCGATCCTCCGGGGCCAGCACGTCGTGGGGATTCTGGGCGTCGGGAACAAGCCCGGCAACTACGGACCGCAGGTCATCGAAAGCGTCTCCCGGCTGGGCAATCTGGGATGGGACATCGTCCAAGCGAAACAGGCGGAGGAGGAACTGCGAAAGAGCGAGGGGTTGCTGGCTCAGACCCAGACAGTTACCAGGGTTGGCGGGTGGGAGTACGACGTAGCGGCGCGTCGTAACACCTGGACCGACGAAGTGTACCGCATCTATGGCGTCGATCGGTCGGCCTTTGATCCGAACAACATCCCGGAGGTCGCCGCCTTCTTTGCCCCGGAAGATCAGGCGACGGTTACCGAGGCGTTTCGCCGCGCGGTGGAGACCGGAGAATTATACGATTTGGAGTTAGAGTTCACTGTTGGCCATCGATTAATTGTTTATGGACACCAACTCGAACTTGTCGGCAGAATGCACAAACGCTTGAGCTATGCCGGCGTTGGGAGGTACAAGCTCGACGCCGTGTTTGGCCAAACGGGCGTGCGTGTGGAGGGATCACTATGGCCTTGCTCTTAATATCAAGGGGTTCCTTCTCGGGTGGTTTGCTCATCAGTAAGTGCCTGGTAGAGGCGGGATGGAAGTGCCTGACCCGGGAGGACCTGATTATGGCGGTAAACACTCACGGCGAGCTCGCCAACCGGGTCACCGCCAGCATCGAAAACGCCGCGCACGACTACGGAAGGTTCAGCGCCCTGCGGCGGGCCTACAAGATCCTGACACAACTGGCGCTGCTCGAATACGCGGTCCAAGGCAATGTCGCTTATTTCGGCTATTCGGGACACCTCTTGCTCCCCGGTATCCCCCACGCCGTCAGGGTCCGGATCCTCGCCCCCGTGGATCTGCGGGTCAGGCTGATGCGCGACCGAGGGGAAGGCCTCACGGAAGAGGAGGCCCGCGAACGCATCCGTCAGCAGGACGACGAGCGCAGCCGCTGGACCCGCTTCATGTACGGCAAGAACCTTCGGGACCCGGCACTGTTTGACCTGTGTATCAACCTGGAACGCATCTCGTTCGACACCGCCTATTCCATGCTGGAGCATGCGGCGCAACAGAGAGAATTCAAGCTCACGCGGGAGTCCATGGCTGTTCTCGACAGCCGCTATCTCTGTGCTCAGGTCTTGGCAGCCCTGGTGACCAATCCCTCAACCTCCGAGCTTGAGGTGGGGGCGACGGCAGAAGACGGGTACATCGTCTTGGAGGGTCCGTATCTTGCCGATCCCGAACGCGCGCTTGTTCTGGGGATCGCCAAGACCGTGCGGGGCGTGGCCCAAGTCGAGTACCGGGAAGGGTACGCCCCACCGTTTGACATGACGGCGTGACGAAGCAGGAGGTGAGAGATGGACGAAGTGAAACTCGATCCACAGGCACTGGAGGTGCTCGAAGCGATCAAGGCCTCCATTGAACAGACAACTCGTTATCAGGAGAAGCAGGTTGAACTCACCGAGGAGCAGACCGAGCTCGCTAAGCACCGGACGGACGCCACGTCTAATCTCCTAAAGTTCTCGTCCGCCACGGCGAAGTACGCCGAAGACCAGACCTCCATGGCGCTGGAGAGAACCTCCCTCACCCGGGCGCAGACACGGCTCTCAACCCGCAGCACCGAGCTGGCTCACATCCGCACCGATCTCGGCCGTGAACGCACCGCGATGGCAGAGGACCGGACCCAGTTTGCGCTCCACAGGACCGAACTGGCACGGCAACGGACGACGCTTTCCGTCACCAGAACCGACCTGGCCAGAGGCAGAACCACACTGGCGGAACAGCGAACGGATCTATCTCATCGACGGACAGATTTGGCACAGGATAGGAATGATCTGGCCGCCAACCGGACTCTGAGGGCGGTGACGCGAACGCGCCTTTCTCTCCAGAGGACCGAGCTCGCCAGGGGAAGAACCCACTTGGCCATCATCCGAACCGGCCTCGCCTTCTTCGCGATCGGCCTGACGCTCTTCCGTTATTTTGGGATTTCCCAATGGAGCGTTTTCGACGGAGCACTAGTGTTAATGAGTGTTGTCCTGGTGATCTTCGGCGGCAGAGGCTACTACCGTGCCCAGGCAAGCGTCCGGCGATTGGCCGAGTTGCTGACGGCAGATCGTGGTCTTGTGGATGTGGTGTAACGCGGTACATCGATTCCTCAACCAACATGCAGTGATGATTTCGGCAGGAGCCTCCGTCTCGTTCTCGTCATTCCCGCGATTTTCGGGCGGGAATCCATGCCTCACGCGGTGGATGCCCGCTTAAAGATTGCGGGCATGACGGATTGAAACGGGGGTCGCATCTTTTTCAGCGGCCGTTTGGAAGGGTCCCGCTTCTCCAGACCGCAACGTATCTCGGAATTGATTTGCTAGTCGCGCGGCTCGGTGTACACGTTCGCGGCGCGCGGATCGAACTGCTCCAGCAGGAGCCGCTCGACCGGCTTCTCCGAGGCGGTCTTCGGGATGTCGTCGACGACTTGGAGATACGTCGGTACGAACCTCGGCTGATGATAGGCCGCATTAGAGCGGTCTCCGCTCGCCAGGTTAACGCAACCCCCGTTCTCAGACGCTGCGACCCCCACCCGGGACGCCTGCAGACTCTGATACAGGGCCGATTATGGCGCGCTCAGCAACGATTGCGAGCGAGAAATCGGCGAGGTGATCGCCTCCAGGGCACACGTCGATTGACACAGCGGCCGAACAGCCGTCAGTACGGATCGTCAATCGCGGGTTCGAGCATCCGACGGGAGACGGGGTCGATCCCCCGAAGAACTCCACCGCCGATGTCGTCGGGGTCGTATACACGAGGCGGCGCGCGGGCAGGCGCCGGTTCGGGCACCTCGGTCGGCAGACCGAGGTGCCGCAGGATCCGGCGAATCACATCCGCCTGCTCAATCAGCGCAATCAACCGCATGGTCTGGCCGCAATGCGGACACGAGAGCACGTCGTAGCCGAACACTCGGCGCATCAGGGATGCCCACGACCGGGCGGGTGGATCCGACCGGGGGGTCGGGTTGCCACAGTTGTCCATTGCGGCTGCACCCGATTCGCTGACGTGCGTGTAGTTGACGCCTGAGACTCGCATGTTGGGGTTCTGCACAATCTGCCGGCGCCAGGCCGCGCGGGGCGCCAGAACGCCGTGGTACAGGATCAAATTGATCCGCGGACGCGGCGTGATCACGGCCAGTCGCTCCAGTAACTCGAGCGGATCGAACAACAGGTGGGTGGTCCCGTCGGTCCATCTGTGCCGCAACCGCAGCATTACCTGCTCGGCGGGCGTCACCTGCAATCGCTCTTCGGCGATTGGGGGCCGCAGCCCGTAACGGCACAACCCCTCGAGACGATGGCGATGGCCCGCCGGGGCGACGACGCCGGCGTGCAGGTCGAAACCCTCGCGGCGGGCGTGGCAGTTCCCACGAGGCGTGCCGACATCGACATCGTCGGGTGAATCCTGGAGGCGCCGAACCATCGCCGGTGCGCGTGGCCCGCTCGTGACGCGGCCCTGCACGGACGCCGCGCCCATGCCCGCCAGCACCGGCGCCTCCTCCACCCAGCGGTCCGGAGCGAACCCATCGTCGTCAACACCCTGGCCGCGCCGTTCGAGCAGACGCAGGACGCGCTGGCGAATGGTGTCGACGACGGCAGCCACATCGTCATCAGACGGCGGGGTCGCTTCGTGGAACGCCACGCGACCCGAGCCATCGCGGGCGAAGACGCCGTCGAGCACCAGCGCGTGTACGTGGATATTGAGATTCAGCGCCGCGCCAAAACGCTGCACGATCGCGACAGACCCGCTGCGGCCGTCGGCGAGACCGCCCTGTCGTGCACGCGTCCGCAGGAACCCCTGCACCGTGCGCAGGAAGATCGCCACTACCGCGCGGCACAGATCGTGATCCCACGCCAGCAGGTACCGGACGCGGTGTGGCAGGCTCAACACCCACTGGCGCACCGCCACGGGCGGGAACACGTGGTCGACCAGATGCGCCGTGTGCCCGGCCATCCGCCGCGCGCTGCAACTCGGACAGAAGCTCCTTCCTTTGCACGAGAAGGCCACCAACCGATCTGCGCCGCAAGCGGCGCAGCGAAACCGAGCGAATCCGCTAGCCAGCCAACCGCAGCGCAGAAACGCCCGAAATTCATCCTCGACGAACCGCGGCAGACCTTCCCCCTCTCGGATGCTCGCGGATTGGGCGCGAAACGTCTCAAAGTGGTCGCGTACCACTCGGTACAGCACGCTGTGTTCGGGACGGCGCCGCCGGTACGTGTCCGAAGGCCGATCCACACGGGCGAATCTGCAGGCGTGTGCCGCTCGACTTGCGCGCCACGCGCCGACTATTGGCTGAATTGTGAGTCTCCGCAGGAAGGGATAGAAGAAACTGCAACCGTCGAGGCGACGGGCGATGGCAATGGCTGCAGCGGCGATTGCCAGGAGTCAGGCGGCTCGGGCTGGCCGGTTGAACATGCAGAAGCCGCTACTCCCGGTATTCGCGCGTTTCGCGCCTTGCCGAAGTGGAGCACAGGTCGTCACCGAGGAGATCGCCCGCCGCGAGGCAGGACGCCGCCTGCGCAATGACCTGGATTTCGGCAGTAACGGGCCCCGCAGAATGCAGTCGTTGCCGGGCGCGGGTCTGACGACTATCATTGTACGAGGAGCGGAAATAGATGACCGATCGACAACTTCTCGAACGGATCAGTTGTGACCCGAAGGTCATGGTCGGCAAGCCGGTGATCAAAGGTACTCGGTTGACCGTGGACTACATTTTGAACCTCCTGGGCCACGGCTCGACGTTTGACGCCATCGTGGGAGAATACGAGGGCCTCGAACAAGAGGACATCCAGGCGTGCCTGCTGTTTGCGTCGAAGTCCCTCTCAGGCACGGCGTTCCTCCCGCTGGTGGCCGAGCCGGCTTAGATGCGGTTCCTTGTCGACGAATGCACTGGGCCGGCTGTCGCTCGCTGGCTGCGCGAACAATCGCACGACGTGTTCTCGGTCTACGACGAGGCTCGTGGAACAACTGACGACGACGTTCTGGCCAAAGCACATGCCGAGAACCGGATTCTGATCACCAACGACAAGGACTTCGGCGAGATGGTGTTTCGCGAGAGGGCACCGCATCATGGCGTCATCTTCCTTCGCCTTCAGGATGAGCGGCTGGCGTCCAAGGCAGACGCATTGCGAAAGGTGCTCACTTCGTATGCCAATCAACTTCCTGACGCGTTCGTCGTGGTGACTGAAACCCAAGTCCGTTTCGCGACGACGTAGGTTCGCAAGATTCCACCAGCCGCCGCCGTTCGACGGAGCTAGCCTGATGTTCCAGCGCGGCTTTCGACGGATCTCCTGATCGGTCAGATGATGCGACCGACCCGCAGGCCAGTCGCCGCGCGATCACGCAAACGCCCCCGCGTCACCATCCCTACGACCTTCACAACCGCAAACGGCCGCTTCACAATCGTCATGCCGCATCCGGAGCGGGTGTTCCGCTCGGTCCAGCTCTCGTGGCATCCCGAAGACTGGGGTGAGGACAGCCCGTGGATGCGGCTCTTCCGCAACGCGCGCGTCTACGTCGGCTAGTTGCCGGCTAGTTGCCCTTCGCAGTGGGCGATTTCGCCGGCGCCGGCAGGTCGATCACCGCGGCCTGCAGAATCTCCTTGGTCGTCTCGTCCTGCACGAACGCGACGACGCGAAGCTTCGCCATGTCGATGGCATTCTTGCGCTGGATGAACTGGAACTTGCCAAAACGCTGACTCGCGCCGCCCTCCATGTCATCCAGGTGCGCCTTGGCGTCGGCCACAATCCTGGCGACGTCGAACGTGTGTGTCACCTTCGTGGTTTGCCCGGGCGCAACGTCGAAGCCGAGTTTGTCCTTTTCGGTCGAGGCGAGACTTCGAACGACCATCGGGTGGAACCGCACGCCGTTCTCACCCGTGTAGTTCACAACTTCCTCGACCAGCGCGACCTGTAGTCGCAGCTTCTGATCGGGTTTTCCCGATTTCGCGACCTTCCCGACGTCGACGGCGACGTTCACATTCCCGCCCTTGATACTGGCCTGCAGCTTGACGTGCGCCCCGGGCTTGCTCTCGAGTCGCTTGTCGATGACGGATTCAACCGAGGCCTTAAAGAGCTTCTCCGCCTGGGCCGCGTAGAAATCCTTGCGGGTCTGCGTGGACGGGTTGGTCATCGGATCGGGCCGCGGGATGTGGAAGTGATAGACGAGCACCGCGACGTCCCTGGCCGAGTAGCGATCAAGGGCTGCCTCAAACGCCATGTCGGCCGCAACGCAGGGCGGACAGCCGGCCCCGGTGAACAACTCGGCGACAACCATACGATCGGTGCGCTTCTTTGAGGCGGCATAGGCCTTGGCCTCGAGCCTCGGCGCTTCTTTTTCGTACCGCTCGTCCAGCATCTTGTCGAGATCGGCGGGCGATCCACCGTGTGTCTGTTTATAAACCGCCTCGAGGTCGGCGCGCGACGCGGCCGTCACCCGGCCAGCCATCGTGGCCACCGTCAGGTACTCGAGTTGCTCATACGGGTGGTTGGCCAGTTTCGCGTAGTCCGCGAGCTTCAATGCCGCAGCCGCCCCCGTCTTGGGCTGGAGATTGTAGGCCTCCCGATACGTCCTCTCGGCGTCAGCCGTCTTCCCGCGCTTGTCGTAGATCTGACCGAGCGTCATCAGGCCCGTCTGCCGCGACGAGACGAACCGGGTCGCGAGGTCCGAGTCTGTGATGGCCGGCCGCGGCTTTGCCGCCGGATTCCGCTTCGCCGCCTCGGCTTGCGACTCGGCTGCGGCTTTCTTCTCGGCCTCTATCCAGGCTTTCTCGTTGGTAAGCAGATCGAGCGACTTCTTCGCGTACTGCTCGGCCTCGTCGAGCAGCACGCCGGCATTCGAGAAGCCGCTGGCGGTAGACCCAAGGCGCCGCGCCTGTTCGTTCGGGGCGGCCGCACCGTCGACATACTTCTTCGCCTGCTCCTGCAGGGCCTTGATGTCGGTCGAGGCCTTCCGAGTCATCGTGTTGATGATGTTGTTCTCGGCGGCGCTGGCCGCCGAGCTCTTCGGGAAGTCCGCCATCACTTTCTTGAACGCTTCGATCTGCTTGTCGGGATCGGTGATTGCCGATGCATCCCTCAGCGCCTTGGCTTCGGGTGTCACCTCGCGGCCAGCGGCCAGGCGCCGGCTCAGAAGACGGGGACGGCCGCGGCGGCGCCAGTGAGCGCCCAGGAGCTTCCAGTCCACAAGATTCCGATTGCGGGCGAGGCCGCCGAAGGCTACTTCTCACCCGACAGCAAGAGCATGATCTGCAACGCCAGGATGGCGGACGATAAACAGTTCCAGGTCTATACCTTCAACCTGGATGGCACCAACGTCCGGCGGATCAACGACAAGGGCGCTGACGCCTGTTCGTTTTACTACCCGGACGGGGAGAAGCTGATCTGGACGTCGACGCGCGACAATCTCGACATGCCCCCCGGCAACTTCTCGGACGCCAACGACTACCCGCAGGGCGCCGAACTCTACACCTCCGACCTCGACGGCGGCCACGTGGTCCGGATGACCACCAACAAGGTATACGACGCCGAGGTGACGGTCTCGCCCGACGGCAAGTGGATCCTGTTCGGACGCCAGATCGACGGGAAGATGGACCTCTACAAGATGCGGCCTGACGGGAGCGGCCTGTTTCAGATTACGCACACGCCCGACTGGCAGGAAGGCGGCGCGCAGTGGATGCCGGACGGCAAGACGATCATCTACAGCGCGTGGAAGTACTTCCGCAACGAGCATGACGGCCACCGGGCGGCGGGAAACGCGCTGATCGCGGTGGGTGCGCTCATGCCCGGCATCGGCGGATCGATGGCGAAGGCCGGCTACGTCGAGGTCCTCTACGTCCT
>JAPKZO010000033.1 GCA_026393755.1 Acidobacteriota bacterium | reverse complement strand
TTGGTCCGGCGAGGTGCCCTGCCCGAGAAGGCCACGGTCGATGCGTTCCACATCGGAATCGCCGCGGCGCATCAGGTGACGTACCTGTTGACGTGGAATTGCAAGCACCTGGCCAACGCGACAATGCGTAGTACTATTGAGGCGGTCTGCCGCTCCGCGGGCTTGAGCCCGCCAATCATCTGCACGCCTGAGGAGCTACCCGCGAGGAGGCCATCATGAAGAGCCAGGATCCTATCGTCGAGGAACTCCACAAGCTCCGGGAACACATCGGTAGCGCGCACGGCTTCGACGCTGATCGAATCGCCGCCACCATCCGCCAGCACGAACGGGAAGGCGGTAGCGTGCTTCTTCCGGCAACGCCAAAACGCACGACCCGTCGAGCCGATGGACGGAGCCCCAAAGCTGCCCAACACGGCCTGCACCCGACCGGCGCAGGAGTGAGGGTGCGCGCCGGCGGGTCTGGATGAGACGAAGAATACCAGGCGTGTCCCAGCATTGGAGCTTCTGCGGGCCGCCGACGGTGGCGATGGTCAGCGCAAGGGGGGGGACAATTTGTCCCCCCCTATGTCGATTCATCGAGTTCTCGGATTCTGGCTGCGCGCGACGTATCTGGCGTCGGAGATTCGACGCCGCAACGAGGCGGCCGGCCTGGCTGCTGACGCGGCGAATTGTAGCACCTGCGCCACGAGACGCAGACTGCGACGCGCGCGACCGCGACGCACGCCGACCAAGGAAGTCAGCGAATCGCGGAGGCGAGCGGGCGCGGCTCGGTCGCTACTTGCCGATGGGAAGCCCCGGCCCCCACACCCTTCCGTGCAGTCGGTGACACGAGGCGCACTCGCCGAGCACATCGCTGTAGAGCGCCACTCGTGAGCCCATATCCGTCGTCTTCAGCGCGCTGGCGGCCTGCTCGTGGATCCTGGTCTCGTTGGCCACGATCTCCGCGGTGAGGCTCGTGTCTTTCGGCAGGTCTGCTGCCGAGAGCGGCGCGGCCTTCAGGGCCTCGACACCCTTCGTCCACAACGCGTCAGACGGTCCCGCCAGGCCCTGATACATCAAGTCGACTGCCCACTGATGCTCGAGCATATGGGCCGCCCTGCCCTTGGTCCAGACGGGTTTCGGCGGGACGGGAAACGCTGGCTTGACCTTTGCGGCCACATGACACTGACCGCAATACGAGATCATCATCGCCGTCGCTGTCGCGGCGCCCTTGATGTCTTTGGATCCAGCCACGTTGGCGGCGAACTTCTTCATGTCGGCCACATAGGAGGCCGTGTCGGCTGGGAAACCCGCCACCTGCTGACGGTCGGCCATCCACTGGGCCGGCACAGCGGCCGTTTCCAGATCACCCCGGATCACGGCCTGCTCAACGGCCGTGACTTTGCCGAGTTGTTCGTGCATTTCCCTGGTCAACTCGGTGATCGGTTTGGGCGGCGGAGCCGGTGCGGGAGCGGGCTTTTCGGCGGGTGGCTGCGAGCCGCCACACGCGAGCACCGCAGCGAGAGAGAGGCAAAGAACAGCGGTGATCAGGGGCCGTGAGCGTCGCGACATAATGCAACCTCCACGGGGACCGAATCCATTGTTCATCCGGGTGCCGCGGGCGTCAAGCCGAGCCCCTCCGGGAAAAGGGGTCGGACCTGTTTTCGCGGAATCAGCACCGAAAATAGGTCCGACCCCTCCTCCGCTGCTGCAATATGCTGTCGGCGTGGCATCACCTCCGGCACTTCCCGACAACGGGATTTCCCTCCGCGCTGGCGACCGTGTCGTGCTGCTGGTGAATCCAGCCGCGCGCTCGACGGGTGACCTGGTCGCTATCGCGTCGGCCGCCTGCACGCTGCAGCAACGCTACAAGGTCGAGACAATCGCCCCATCGCGTGTCGATGAACTGGAGGCCGCCGCGCGAGCCGCCGCCACGTCGTGCGACGCGGTGATCGTCGCCGGCGGCGACGGCACGCTGCACCGGGCGATCAACGCGATCGAAGGACTCGATGTCCCCATCGGCCTGTTGCCGTTGGGAACTGGCAACGACTTCGCACGTGCGCTGCATATACCGGCTGCCCCGGCCGGCGCAGCCGCCCGGATCCTTGACGGACACATTCGGCAGATTGACCTGGTGGCCGTGAACGGGCGCCTGTTCTGCACCGTCGGCGTATTCGGCCTGGCAGCCGAAGCCACGCTCGCGTTCGATCGGTTGCTCCGGCCAGGGTCCTGGAGCAGGCCCGCGATGCGCGCGATCGGCGGGTGGTCTTATCGGGTCGCCGGCCTGACGGCGCTCGTCAGCCGCGGATCGCGACTGGAGCGAGTCGCCATCGAGATCCCTGGAACCAGTGTCGTGACCCACTCTGGCGGCGCGAACCTGCCACTACGCGCAGGCAATGACACCGTGTCCGGCACGATCGGCGACGTTTGCCCGAGGTCGATCTCTGGCGCGTTTATCACCAACACGACGCTGCTGGGCGGTGGAATGAACGTGCCAGTTGATTCCGACATGGCCGATGGCCAGCTCGAGATCGCCTGCATCGAGCCGATGCCACGTGCACGTCTGCTCTGGGCCTTCACCTGTCTCGCGAATGGCTGGCGCGTGCCGGACGGCGTATTGAGCGTCGTGCGAACCGGTCGGGCCGTCATCACCTGCGAGCGCCGACTGCCGTTTGCGGCCGATGGCGAACTGGTCTGCGAGGACCGCCGCTTCGAGGTTGCCGTTCGTCCAGGCGCGTTGCGGGTGATTTGCTGAGGCGGGCGCGATGAATCGCGCCCGCCTCTGGCCCTACTTCTTCGCCGGTGCCGGCGCCTTGATCGGTTCCGGTACGTCGAGCTTTAACTTGTATGTCGCCAGCGTCTTGCTGAGCGTCGCCGCCTTCGCAATCAGGGCGTTGACCTCCGCCATCTTCCCCGGGAACTGCGCCTTCGACTCGGCATAGGCCTTCCGCGCCCCGTCGGTGAGGGGCATGGTTGCCGACAGCGCACTCTTCGCCTGGCCTACGCGCGCCATCAGACTCGGTGTCGGCGTCACGGCCGTCGCGCCGCCACGACCTCCGCCACCGCCCCGTCCACCGCCAGCGGCCGCGAACGTCTGCATGAGCGCCGTCAAGTCCTTGTTGAAGGCCTCGAAGGACCCCTTGACGTCGGCCGGCACATCGGTACGGCCGCCGATCTCCTTCGACAGTTCTCCGGCGCGCGTGCTGAGCGGCCGAAGCGCAGCGCTCGCGTCGTTGCCCATGCGCTGGAGTTCGTGCATCTCCATCGCCATGTCGAACATCTTCCTGCGCTCGATCTCCGGCAGCGCGATTTCCGGATCCGACGTCACCTTCAACGGCTTGCTGTCGACCGTCTTTCCGTCAACCACCAGCGCCACGGTGTACGTGCCGGCCGGTACCATCGGGCCGGCGTCACCGCCGCCGCCCCCGCGTCCGCCGCCCCGGCCGCCAGAACTGCAGCCCGCGCCGAACGGGTTCTGTACCGCCGCGCCCCCAGCCGCCTGCCCTGAGCCTGCCTGCTCCGAGCCTGGTCGAGGAGCCGAAGGGGCTTGCCCCGCCGAAGCCGCCGGCGAAGGCGGGCCGCCTCCCTGACCACCGCCACGTCCGCCGCGTCCGCCCGCGTCGGCCGCCGGGGCCGGCAACGGCTGCACACGGAAATCCCAACACGCCGACTGCATCCCAGGCTTGTTGCTGTTGGCGAGCACCTGCCCGGACATCTCGCGCACGTCCTTACCTGCCGCATCCGTGATCTTCAACTTCACGTCGCCGGCCTGCTTCTTGAGGTACCAGGAGATGATCGCTGCCTGCGGCGGGTTCTCGCCGAAGAATGTCTGGTCGCCCCAGAACTCGTAGTTGCGATCGCTGGCTGGCCGCCGGTACATCGAGAACGGCGGCGGCGTGAACAGCTTGGCCTCGGCGGCCGCCTGCGCCGCCGCGTACTCCTGGATGGGCTCGAGGTGATCGAGAATCCAGATCGACCGTCCGTGCGTCGCGATAAGCATCGCGTTGTCGCGTGTGTGCAGCGTAATCTCGTCGACTCGCACGGTCGGGAAGTTCGACCGGATACGCATCCAGCTCTTCGCCCGGTCGATCGACACGAACAACCCCGTTTCGGTGCCGAGATAAAGCACGTCCGGGTTCTTGAGATCTTCGGTCAGGGTCCGTGCCACTTCGCCCTTGAGATTGCCGCTGATTGACCGCCAGGTCTGCCCGGCGTCGCTACTCGCGTAGATGTACGTCTCGAAGTCGTTCTGACGATGGCCGTCGAACGTGGCGTACACCGTGTTCTCGTCGAATCGCGACGGCGCCACCTTCGATACGTAGATCCCCTTGGGCAGACCCGGTACCTTGTCGATCACCTGCGCCCACGCCTTGCCCGCATCCTTCGTCACGGCCAGCCGCCCGTCGTCTGTACCTGCGTAGAGCAGGCCCGCTTTCTTCGGCGATTCAGCAAATGTCGTGATGGTCGGCCAGGCCGCGATCCCGTCGTTTCTCGAAATGGCAATCTCGCTGCCTTTCACCCCCATCGTCACGACGTCGTCGCGATTCGCACCGCTGGTGAGATCGGGGCTGATGGCCACGAAGGTCAGGCCCTTGTCGTTTGATCGCCACACCTTGTTGGCTGGTGCGTAGACGATCTTCGAGTCGTGGGGCGACAGGGTGACGGGCGTATCCCACTGCCACCGCAGAGGCGGCTCGCCCGGAGCGGCCTGCGGCCGAATCGACATCGACTCGAATGTGACGCGATCGATTCGCGTGATGTTGCCGTCCTGAGATTCGCTGTAGATCACGCGCGGGTCGGTCGGATCCTGCAGCACGACGAACCCGTCGCCACCCTGAATCGTGGCCCAATGATGATTGCCGATGCCCGCGTTGCCGCGCACCGCGCTCGGGCCGCACCAGTCGTAGTTGTCCTGCATGCCGCCGCACACGTTATACGGGATCGCCATGTCGAAACTCACGTGATAGAAGAGCCCGACAGGCAGGTTTGGCAGGAAGTTCCACGTCTTTGACTGGTCGTACGACACGGCCAGGCCGCCGTCGTTGCCAATCATGACGTGGCTGGAGTTGGAGGGATCGATCCAGATGGCGTGATGATCCGAGTGGATCTTCGATGCGGCCGCGGTGTTGACGGTCTTGCCGCCGTCAGTGGTCATGTGCAGGTCGACTCCGCCTATGAACAGGACCTCGGGGTCGTTCGGATCGATCCGCACCTGGCTGAAGTACATCGGGCGCGGGTTGACGTTGTTCACCTTGCGCCACGTGGTGCCGCTGTCGTCGGAGCGATAGATGCCTGTTGGCGTCGCGTTGACGCCGGTGGCCATGCCGCGCCCGCCGCCGCCAGCCGGCGGCCCGGGAGCCTGTTCACCCCCGCCAGCTTGCCCCGCCGTAGCCGCCGGCGAAGGCGGGCCGCCTCCGGCTCCTCGTCCACCGGCAGGCGATGGGCCCTCCACGAGCGCATAGAGGATGTTCGGCCGGCGCCGATAGACATCAAGCGCGATGCGTCCCAATGCGCCCTCGGGCAGGCCGCCCTTCAGCTTTGTCCATGTCTCGCCGCCGTCAGTCGACTTGAAGATGCCACTACCCGGACCGCCGCCGTTCATGCAGCACGCCGTGCGGCGCCGTTGATACATCGACGCGTACAGGATCCGGCTGTTGCTGGGGTCCATCGCGAGGTCGTTCGCCCCCGTGTCATCGTCGCCCTTCAATACCTGCTTCCACGTCTTTCCGGCGTCCGTCGTCTTGTACACGCCGCGCTCACCGCCAGGGCCCCACAGGCTTCCGGTGGCGGCCACGAACACGATATCGTTGTCGCGCGGATCGATGATGATGCGGTTGATGTGGCGCGAGGTCAGCAATCCCACGCTGGCCCACGTCTTCCCGCCATCGGTCGACTTGTAGACGCCGTCACCCCACGAGCCGCTCTGGCGATTGTTCGATTCGCCGGTGCCGACCCAGACCAGGTCCGGATTGCTCTGCGACACCGTCACATCGCCAATCGACATCAACCCCCGATCCTGGAACTGAGCCTCGAACGTCGTGCCATTGTTGGTCGTCTTCCAGACACCGCCGTGGGCCGCGCCGACGTAGTAGATCGCGGGGTTGGCCTCGTACACGGCGAGATCACTGATGCGGCCCGACATGGACGCAGGGCCGATGGAACGGAACCGGAGCGTGTCAAACGGCGAACCCGCCGGCGGAGCCGGCGCCGCCGACTGGCCGGCTCCGACGAGCGTTTGGCCGGCGACAGCCAGAGCAATGGCCATTGCCGCGCCGAGACCAATCACGCGTAAGCACTTCATCACAGGCAACCTCCAGAACATCAAGAGAGAGACGGCCGATTATAGCAGCCCGCGGTGGAAGTCCGTCTGCATTCGACCGACGCTGCATCCCGCCTCGCCGCGTTGCTCAGCGCTCAAATATTCCCGATATTCTCGCGTTTCGCGCCTTGCGATTCGGGCGCATCGCCGGTCTCGGTGCGACGACAGACTTTCACCACGGGCTGCCAGGCCACTCTTGGCCCGCGATGCGCCGGCATTTCCGAACACTTCTCCGAACACCTGTTCGGCATGACGCGACCCGAACGCTCGACACCGGTAGGCCGGGAGGTGTATGTTGCTGCGTCTCGCCACGGCCGGGTCCGCCCGGGCTGTGTCGCGCGATCGCTTGAGTTCCCTCTCATCACACCACGCTACGGAGGCATCATGTCGACACGCGGGCCAATCGGCTCCGGCCACCTCGCGAAGCGCTTCGCACTGGCCGTTTCGCTCATCCTTGTTCTCACCGTATTCCAGCTGCCGATGTTCGCCCAGGCGACCACGACAGCGCCGCCGCAGAAACAGACCGTCGCCGCGCCACCGGCAGCGCAAAAGCCGGTCACCGCGACCCCGCAGGCCGCAGGCCAGAAGCCGACTGTTGCTGTTCCGCAGGTTGCGCCCAAGACGCCAGAGAAGGCACCAGAGCCCCCGAAGAAGCCGCTCAGCTGGGCGGATCAGACTCTTGCTCAGGAATCCTACGCGACGCCGCCGGCAGAAGTGGCTCCTGCGGTGCTCGCGCCGCGCTGGCAGAATGTGTCGCTTGCCAACCCCAGCCCGGACAAGAAGTGGTTCCTCAGCCAGATCGGCGACGGCTCGGTGCCGATGGCCACCTTCTCAAAGCCGTTTCACGAGCTCGGGGGCATCTTCGTCGACTTCAAGGCCAATCGCGCCCGGGCCCTGACAATTCGCAATGACGTTGGCATTCAGATCATCTCGGCGGCGGATGGCACGAAGAAGACGATTCAGATTCCGCCCAACGCGCGCGTCTCCAACGCTGTGTGGTCACCTGACTCGAAGAGCGTCGCGTACTACGTTCACACGGAAGATGCCACGCATATCTGGATGACGGACATCACGACCAACAAGGCCCGGCAGTTGACGACGACACCCGTGCTGGCGACGCTCGTGTCGAATTTCGAGTTTACTGACGACAGCAAGCAGATTACGACCATCGTCATTCCCGACGGCCGCAAGCCGATGCCTGTGGCGCCGGTGGCGCCAAGCGGACCCGAAGTGAAGGTCAGCGAGGGAACCGACAAGAATCGCCTGCGGACGTTTCCAAGCCTGATGTCCACGCCGTACGAGTTTGCCCTGCTCGAGTGGCATACGACCGGACAGCTCGTCGCGATCGACCTGACGGCACCCGTCGCGCCTGTGATCAAGGGCAGGCCCGCGCCACCGGCCAAGCACATCAGGAAGATCGGTCAGCCGGCGATGATCCGCGCGATTGATGCCTCACCGGACGGCAAGTTCATTCGCGTCACCACCATGACCAGACCGTTCTCGTACATCGTACCTGTCGGCAACTTCGGTCAGGTCGAGGAGGTCTGGGATGTGGACGGCAAGGTGCTGGCGAAGGTGACCGACAGGCCGCTGGACCTCGGCACGCAGGCTGCGACCGCGCCGGACCCGTCAGAACCCCCGGCGGGCCGGGGCAGTCAGGCCGGCAAGCGTGAGCTGGCATGGCGCGCCGACGGCCAGGGCCTCACCTACGTTGAACAGGAACCGGCAGCTCCAAGCACCGGTGGATCGGGCCGGGCTGGCGCCGGTCGTGCGGGACGAGGCGGAGCGGGAGCGGGCGGCGATCAGGCCACCGGTGGCGCGCGCGGCCAGGCGCCGCAGCGCAAAGACCGTCTGTATCAGTGGGCGCCGCCGTTCGCCGAGAAGGGCGCCAAGGTCCTCTTCGAAAACAACACGCGCATGAATGGCGTGCGCTACTCGCCCGACATGCAGACGATCTTCTTCAGAGAGACAAGCGGGCAGAACACCGTGGAAGTTGCGGTCAATCTTCAGGCGCCCGACCAGCGCTATACCCTCGCCCGCTTCCGGACCGACGATCCGGCGGCCAATCCGGGGACGCTCGTGTCGACGCGCGGGGGCGGCGGTGGCGGCCGTGGTGGCGGCGGCGGCCGTGGCGGAGCCGGCGGCGGTTCAGGTCCGGTGATGATGTCGCCCGACAACACGGGCGTGTACTACCAGGGTGCCACCTACGACAAGGAACCCGAGAAGGTCGGCCCCAAGACGTTCATCGACAAGGTGACGATCAAGACCGGCGAAAAGAAACGGCTGTTCGAAGGCGACAACAAGGACGTGTTTGAAAGCGTCGCGACGGTGATTGATCCTGAGGCCGGCCGGTTCGTCGTGGAGCGCCAGAGTTCCACCGAGGTGCCGCAGTTCTTCCTCGTCGATGGACCCGCGCGCAAGCAGCTTACCGAGAACACCGACCTGTTCCCCGATCTGACCACCGCGCCAAAGCAGCGCGTGATCGTGGAGCGTCCCGACGGCATCAAGTTCGCCCTCAGCGTGACGATGCCCACTGACTGGAAACCTGGCAGCCCGAAGCCGCCAGCCATCTTCTGGTTGTACCCGCGCGAATTCGTCGATCAGGACGCGATCGACCGACCCGACCGCACGTTCAACAAGAACGCGTTCCCGTCGTTCGGGACGCGCTCGATGCAGTTCCTCGCGCGCCTGGGCTACGCCGTGGTTGTCGAAGCGCCCGGCGGCGGACTGCCCATCGTCGGGCCGGCCAATCAGCAGAACAACAACTACGTGAACGATCTGCGGAACAGCCTGTCGGCGATGATCGATGAGCTCGATCGCCGCGGGTTGGTGGATCGCAACCGCCTGGCCATCGGCGGCCACAGCTACGGCGCGTTCACAACGGTCAACGCGATGGTGCATACGCCATTCTTCAAGGCGGGCATCGCGGGTGACGGCGCCTACAACCGGACGCTGACTCCGCTCGGGTTCCAGAGTGAGCGTCGCGATCTTTGGGAGGCGCCGAACGTCTACCTCGGGATGTCGCCGTTCCTGTACGCGAACAACTTGACCGGCGCCCTGCTGATGTATCACAACCTGGCAGACCAGAACGTCGGGACAGACCCGACCAACTCGATCAGGCTGCACCACGCGCTCAACGGCCTCGGCAAGACCTCGGCCCTCTATCTCTATCCGTTCGAGGATCACGGGCCCGTGGCGCGCGAGACGCTGCTCGACCTGTGGGCCCGCTGGTCGGCCTGGCTCGACAAGTACGTGAAGAACCCGGTGAAGGTGGAGAAGAAAGCCGCGCCGGCGGACGCGATCGACAAGTAGGGACGACGTTACGCATCTGTAGGGGCACGGCATGCCGTGCCCCTACAGAGACACTCAAGTCAAACACTGCGGGAATCGTAAGACCGCAGCTTGGTTCGAGGGGACGCGAAGGAACCGTCGTCCTGCCGGCGCCTAGAGTCCTCCTGGCGCACCGGCACCCTGCCGCGGAGGCGCAGGCGCGCGTGCCGGCGCCGCGCCCGTGCCGAGCTTCACGATCTTCCGCGTCTTCATGTTGTAGACGTCGCCCACCGACAACACGTAATACGGTTTCTCCCATGGCTGATAGAGCCGCGTGTTGTCGTGAATGGCGACCTTCCACTTGCCCGCCACTTCGAACGTGTCCCCCGTGACGATGATCGCCGTCCCTTCGGAGAGGCCGATCCCGAGCATGTTCGGCATCTTCTTGATCACGTCGGTCAGGTCGTCCCACCGATTGCGCGTGTTGATGTGCTGGTCGATCGCGGATTTGCGCAGGAACGCGAACCCGTGTTCATGCTCCTTCTCCGGCGTCATCATGATCTGCGCCCCGGCGACGGCCCCGCGCACCAGGTAGTCGCCCTGGATCGTTGCGCCAGCAGAACTGCCCCCGATGACGCCGCCGCGCTCCAGGACCTTGTGGAATTCCTTATACGTCAACGTGTTCATATAGGAGTCGACGATGTTCCATTGGCGGCCGCCGTCGAACCACACGGCATTGGCCGTCCGCAGGATCTTCGCGAACTCCTCGGTGTCGGCCACCTTGGGATCGTGCGTGTGAAGCATCCTGACGTTCTTGACGCCGCGCTTGAGCCAGCCGGCGATCACCTGTTCTTCCTTGTATTCCTTGATCGTGCCGTCCGCGTTCTTGTTGCCGCCGGCGGTCGGCACAATCACGAATGAGGCGTTGGGGCCGCCCGCCAACTGGATGAACTTCTCGACGATGCCAGTGCCTTCCGTTGAGCCGCCGCCGACAATCACCAGCGTGCCCTTTGCGGGGCCGTACTCCGGCGCGTCCTGGATGCTGAGTTGGCTGCCACTTTGACTAGACATCCCCGTTCGGCCAAGTCGTACCGAGTGAGGCAGGTTTCCGTCACCCCGGCGAAAACCGGGGCCCCCGACGCGGCAGCCGCGTTGGGGTGGTAGACCGGGGTCCAGAGAGGTACACGACTGGATTCCGGCGTTCGCCGGAATGACGAATGGAAGGGGTTCTTCAGTGGCTTGACCATTAATCTGACCGCCGTAGCCTGTGGCCAGCACAAGTGCGGCCGCCATCACCATCACGAAACGTCTGCGCATGATGTTCTCCGAGTGTCCCGAGTGTCCTGATCGCTTCGAAGCCCTGATCGTCCCGATCGCCTGGATGGTTCCGGCCGTTCCGGCGATCCCGGCATGACGGTCGCCGGCCGGATCCCACCCGTCTGTCTGCGTCCGCGCATCCTACCGTACCTGCGCACGCCGGGCGTCCGAAGGGCACACTGGCGACGGTCGCTGCGTGTCCAGAGTGTGCGCTTTTGAACAGAATCTCAGGAACGGGACTGTGGTAGGCTTGGCGAGGATGAGAACTCTGTGGCACGGTCGTCGCTGCGCGGCGGATTGGTGCTCACTCCGATGGGCGGCACTGTACGAATCGAATGTGACCCCCCCACCCCCCCCCCCCCGCGCGTGTTTTTGCACCAAGACTGATTCCTCAGCGCCGACAGTTGACTCCGGGCCCAGCACGAACGCCGTCAGGTAACCGGCTCTTGACGCGGGTATGTCCCTCACGTCTCGTGCGGAATCGTAGCGGCGCCGAAACCCTGGCCGCGAAGACCGCAACATAGAGATCGAGGGCGCCGCGTTCGACCCGCTCTGCTGCTTGGGTCCCCCGATCACCCGACGTGGTCAGCAAGGGAAATGGAGCGTCAAGCCGTGAAGAACTCTCCCCGTCCCGTTCGCCAGAAGAAGCAGACTGCCGCAATCACCACCAAGACGCCCGTCCCACCGAAGGCCCACGCGCGACGCCGAGACCGCTCCCTGTTTCCGATCGTCGGCATCGGCGCGTCCGCCGGGGGACTCGAGGCCCTGGAAGCCTTCCTGGAAAACGTGCCCGCGGGCAGCGGCCTGGCGTTCGTCATCATCCAGCATCTGGACCCGACGCACAAGGGGATCATGGCGGAGTTGCTCCAGCGCTCCACCACCATGAAGGTCATCCAGGTCAAGGACCGCACCCTCGTCCAGCCGGACTGCGTCTATGTGATCCCGCCGAACAAGGACATGTCTATCCTGCACGGAGCTCTGCACCTGCTCGACCCGGCGGCGCCCCGCGGGCTGCGGCTGCCGATTGATTTCTTCTTCCGCTCGCTGGCCGAGGATGCGGAGGAGCGCAGCATCGGCGTCATTCTGTCGGGCATGGGCAGTGACGGCACGCTTGGTCTCAAAGCCATCAAGGGGAAAGCGGGCGCGGTCTTTGTGCAGGACCCGACCTCGGCGAAGTTCGATGGCATGCCCCGCAGCGCCGTCGACGCCGGATTGGCGGATGTCGTCGCCCCGGTGGAGGCGTTGCCCGGCAAGATCGTCGCCTATCTCCACCACGTGCCCCTCATCGCCCGGCCTGCACCCGCCGAGGAGGATAGGAGCCATAGCGCCTTCGATAAGATCGCGATCCTGTTGCGGGAGCATACCGGCCACGACGTGTCCCTCTACAAGAAGAACACCGTGTATCGCCGAATCGAGCGGCGCATGGGTCTGCACCAGATTGACCGGATCGGCACCTACGTCCGGTACCTGCAGGAGAATCCCCAGGAACGGGAGTTGCTCTTCAAGGAGCTCTTGATCGGGGTCACGAGTTTCTTCCGCGACCCCGAAACGTGGGACGCATTGAAAGCCGAGGTCATCCCGGCGCTGCTGAAAGAACGCGCGCCAGGACAGGCGCTGCGGGTCTGGATTCCCGCCTGCGCCACCGGCGAGGAAGCGTATTCCCTGGCGATCGTCTTTAAAGAGGTAATGGAACGACTCGGGTCGCCCCGCAGCCACACGCTCCAGATCTTCGCCACCGACCTGGACCGGGACGCCATCGAACGAGCCCGTACGGCCGTGTTCCCCGCCAACATTGCTGCCGATGTGTCGCCGGAGCGGCTGAGCCGGTTCTTCGTCCCGACGGAGCGCGGCTACCAGGTCGCCAAGGTTGTCCGGGATACGGTGATTTTTGCGCCGCAAAACGTCATCATGGACCCGCCTTTTACCAAGCTTGACATGGTGAGCTGCCGCAACCTGCTCATCTACCTGATGCCGGAGTTGCAGAAGAAACTCCTGCCGCTGTTTCACTACAGCCTGAATTCCGGCGGCGTGCTGCTTCTGGGGAGCGCGGAGACGATTGGCGGCTCTACCGAACTCTTCGCGCCACTGAATGACAAGGCACGGCTGTACCGGCGGGTCGACTCCGGCCGGGGAGCGGTGCCGATTGAATTTCCCGCCTCGTTCCTGCTCGCCCGGAGAAGTGTGTCGCCGCCGCCACAGGCGTTGAAACCGGCGGCCAGTCTCCAGGCGCTGGCCGAGCAATTGCTGTTGCAGCGGTATGCCCCCGCCGCTGTGCTGGTCAACGCCAAGGGCGACATTCTGTTCATCTGCGGGCGGACGGGCAAGTACCTGGAGCCGGCGGCGGGCAAAGCCAATTTGAACGTCTTCGCCATGGCCCGCGAGGGTCTGCGCTACGAGCTGACCGAGGCCTTCCAGCGGGCGCTCCGGCGACCCGACGCGGTTGTCCGCAGGAACGTGAAGGTCGGGACCAATGGCGGCGTGCAAACCATCGACCTCACCGTGCAGGCCATCGCGGAGCCGGAGGCGTTGCGCGGCCTGGTGATGGTCGTCTTTGCGGACGTGGCCACGCCCACGGAAACGAAAGGGCCGGCCGAAGGCAAAGGCTCTTCGGTCAGCCGCTCCCGGCTGCGAGCAGCGGAGCGGGACCACGAGCAGACGCGCCAGGAGTTGCAAGTGACCCGGGAGGAGATGCAGACCTCCCAGGAGGAACTCAAGTCCGTCAACGAGGAATTGCAGTCCACCAACGAGGAGATCCAGTCCACCAACGAGGAGTTGACCACCGCCCAGGAAGAAATGCAGTCCATGAACGAGGAACTGCAGACGCTCAACGCCGAACTGCAACGCAAGGTGGACGACTTGTCCCGGCTCAACAACGACATGAAGAATCTGCTCGACAGCACGGAGATCGCCATCGTGTTCCTGGACCCCGCGCTTCGCGTGCGGCTGTTTACGGCCGGGTCGAACCGGGTGTTCAAACTCATTCCGGGCGACGTGGGCCGGGCGATCTCGAACATCGCCTCGGAACTGATGTACCCGGAACTGGTCGACCACGCGCACGAGGTGCTGCGGACGCTGGCCGTTCACGAGCAGTCGGCCGCCGGGCGCGACGGGAGCTGGTTCCAGGTGCGCATCATGCCCTACCGCACGCTCGAGAACATGATTGACGGCGTGGTGATCACCTTCGCGGACATCACGGAGGCTACGCGGAAGGAGGCGGTGCTGCAGAAGGCCAATGACCTGCTCCGGCTGGCGGCGGTCGCGCGCGACGCGCACGATGCGATTACCGCCCAGGACCTGGACGGCCGGATGATCGCCTGGAACCCGGGCGCGGTGCGGATGTACGGCTGGAGCGAAACCGAGGCGCTGGCGATGAACGTGCGGGACCGGATCCCGCCGAAGTTGCGAGAGGAAGCGCTGGCCAAGCTGGCCCGGCTGAGCCGGGCGGACATTCTGGAACCGTATCGCACCCGCCGGATCACCAAAGCTGGCGCGATCGTGGACGTCTCGATCATCTCCTCGGCATTGGTGAACGAGGCCGGTCAGGTGTATGCGATTGCGACGACGGAACGGGAGCAGGACGCCACGCTTGATCGAGCGAAAGAGACCGCGCCATGAAGAAGAACCAAGACCCGCCCGCGGACGCCTCCCGGGGCCAGACTGCCCCCGAGCTTCGCCGTCGCGCCGAAGAGCAGCTGCGCGAGAAGCAGAGAAATCAGCGGTCAGCAGTCAGAAGTCAGCGGACGACGGAAGATACCGCCCGGCTCGTCCACGAACTGCAGGTGCACCAGATCGAGCTGGAGATGCAGAACGAGGAACTCAAGACGTCGCGGACAGAGGTGGAGGCGGGGCTGGCGCATTACGCCGACCTCTACGACTTCGCCCCGACGGGCTACCTGACCTTCGATGGTGAGGGGACAATCCGGCAGGTGAACTTGAACGGCGCGCGCCTGCTCGGCATCGAGCGCTCTGGATTGTTGAACCGCCGCTTCGGTCAATTCGTTGCCGAGAGCGACCGTCGCGCTTTCAGCGACTTCCTGCAGAAGGTCTTTGTCGGCACTGCCAAAGAGAGCTGCGAAGTGATGCTGCCGCGAGGAGATTCTCAGCCTCTTATTGTGCAGATCGAGGCCACCCGCAGCGTAGATGGGCAGGAATGTCGCGCCGTGATGCTGGACATCACCGCCCACAAGCGGGCTGAGGAAGAACAGGCGAGACTCGAAACCCAGCTCCAGCAGGCCCAGAAGATGGAATCGGTGGGTCGCCTGGCCGGCGGCGTGGCCCATGACTTCAACAATATGTTGAGCGTGATCCTCGGACATGCGGAGTTGGCGCTCGCGCAGGTGGACCTGACGCAGCCGCTCCATGCCGATCTTGAGGAAATCCGCAAAGCGGCCATGCGCTCCGCCGACCTGACCCGGCAACTGCTCGCGTTTGCCCGCAAGCAAACCGTCGCGCCCAGAGTGCTGGACCTGAACGACACCGTGGCGGGCATGATCAACATGCTGCGTCGGCTCATCGGCGAGAATGTCGACCTCCAGTGGCGGCCGGCGGCAGACTTATGGCCGGTCAACGTGGACCCGTCGCAGATCGACCAGATTCTGGCAAACCTGTGCGTCAATGCCCGGGACGCGATCTCTGGCGTCGGCAAGGTGACGATTGAAACCGGAAACACCACCTTCGACGAGCGTTACTGCGCCGCGAACGTGGGATGTAACCCGGGCGACTACGTGCTTCTTGCACTGAGCGACGACGGCTGCGGCATGGACAAGGACACCGTGTCGCATCTGTTCGAACCGTTCTTCACGACCAAGGTGATGGGCAAGGGCACAGGCCTGGGATTGGCCACCATCTACGGCATCGTCAAACAGAACAGCGGCAGCGTCAACGTCTACAGCGAGCCGAACCTGGGAACGACGTTCAAAATCTATCTGCCACGCCACGCGGGCAAAGCCGCGGAGGCGAGGACGGAAGGCCCGACAAAACCGACCGCGCGTGGCCAGGAGACGATCCTGCTCGTGGAGGACGAGCCGGCCATCCTGACGCTGACCAAGAGAATGCTCGAACAGCAGGGCTACAGCGTGCTGGCCGCGAGTACGCCGGGCGGAGCCAAGAGCCTTGCGAAGGAACACGCCGGCGAGATTCACCTGCTGATGACCGACGTCGTGATGCCCGAGATGAACGGCCGGATCCTGGCGAGGAACCTGCTGTACCTCTATCCCCGCATGAAGCGCCTGTTCATGTCGGGATATACCGCCGACGTGATCGCCCATCAGGGCGTGCTGGATGAAGGCGTGCATTTCGTCCAGAAGCCGTTCTCAACTGAAGAACTGGCCACAAAGGTGCGCAACGCCCTGGACGCCGAGGATTGACTCTGCCCCAACCTGTTCAAAGACGCGTGGCCTTGCCTTCCTGTGGTTGCTCGCCCCCAGATTGCCGGGCTGAGGTAGGATAGCCCCGTCGCGGGCATGTCCCCCGGGTAATCTCGAATCACAAAGGAGAGGGCGATGCGTCAGTGTCGAGCGATCCTCGGTGTCCTGTCTCTCGTCGCGGTTGTGCTTGCGGCCGTGCTGGCGGTCGCGGCTCTGCCCGGCGTGGCGGTGCTGACCGCAGCGCCTGACAACGAATCCACGCGCCTGCTGCGCTCGCCCACGGTCAGCGCCACCGAGATTGCCTTCGCCTACGCCAACAACATCTGGGTGGTCGAGCGTGCCGGCGGGTCGGCCCGCCGCCTCACGAGCTTCCAGGGCCAGACGGTCAACCCTCATTTCTCACCCGACGGCAAGTGGATCGCATTCAGCGGCGACTACGCCGGCAATACGGACGCGTACGTCGTGCCCGCCTCGGGGGGCGAACCCCGCCGGCTGACGTGGCATCCCGGCGCAGACCAGGTCCAGGGCTGGACGCCGGACGGCAAATCCGTCGTCTTCGCGTCGTCTCGGGCGACGTGGGCGCCGAGCGGGTCGCCGCGCTTCTGGACCGTGCCGGCCGAAGGCGGCGTCGAAGAGCCGATGGCGCTGCCGAGAGCCTACCAGGGGAAGATCTCCGCCGACGGGACGCGGATCGCCTACCGGATGAACAACTCGTGGGACGACGAGCGCCGGAACTACCGTGGCGGGCAGAACCGGCCGATCTGGATCGTCGACCTCAAGTCCTTCGACCTCATCTCGCCGCCGTGGACCGACTCGAAGGACGTCGATCCCTGCTGGGTGGGCGACACGGTGTTCTTCATCTCTGACCGCGATGGCGTGGCCAACGTCTGGTCGTTCGACACCAGGGCGAAGAAGCTGACGCAGGTCACCACGTTCACCGACTTCGACGTCAAGACGATGGACTCTGGCGCCGACACGGTCGTCTTCGAGCAGGCGGGCAACATCCATGAACTTGATCCGAAGAGCGGACGCGAGCACGTGGTCACGATCCACGCGGCCGGCGACTTCCCGTGGATGATGTCGAAATGGGAAGACGTCACGAGCCGCATGACCAGCATCAGTCTCTCGCCGACCGGCAAGCGCGTTGTCGTCGAGGCGCGAGGCGAAATCTTCACCATCCCGGCCGAAAAGGGCGATGTCCGCAACCTGACGAAGTCGAGCGGATCCGCCGAGCGCGACCCGGCCTGGTCGCCTGACGGCAAGTTCGTGTCGTACTTCAGCGACAAATCTGGCGAGTACAAGCTCGTCATCGAGACACAGGATGGGCTCGCACCGCCGCGCGAGATTGCGCTCCAGAACCCGACCCACTACTACACACCGTCGTGGTCGCCCGACTCGAAGAAGATCATGTTCACCGACACCAATCTCAAGGTGTGGGTGCTGGACGTCGCCACGGGCCAGGCGAAGGTTGTGGGCAGCGATCCATGGATGGTGCCCACGCGCACGCTCAATCCCACGTGGAGTCCAGATTCCAAGTGGGTGGCGTACTCGAGCCGGTTGCGATCGCTTTACCACGCCATCTTCGTGAGCAACGTCGAGACCGGCGAGAGCAAGCAGGTCACCGACGCGCTGGCCGACGCCGTGTTTCCAGTGTGGGATGCGGGTGGCAAGTACCTGTGGTTCTTTGCGTCGACTGATTTTGCCCTGCGATCGCAATGGCTCGACATGACGTCGTACGACCACCAAGAGAACTTCGGTCTCTATTGTGCCGTGCTGAAGAAGGGCGACCAGAGTCCGTTGTTGCCGGAGAGTGACGAAGATAAGGGCGTGGGCAGCGCGCCCGCGCCGGGAGATCCGGCGTCGGGCTCGGGCCGCGGGGGCCGCGGTGGTTCGTCGGCAGGCGCGGGACAGGCGGCTGGAGAAGTCCCAGGGGCTGGTGGCGATCAACCTGCGCCGGCAGCGCGGGGTCCGCGCCAGCCTGTCACGGTCGAGATTGATTTTGTCGGGCTGCCGCAGCGCATCATCTCGGTGCCCGGCGTGGCGGGGCGGCCGTATACGCTGTTGCGGCCGGGCGTGGCGGGCACCGTGTTCTATCTCGAACCGGCGGCGGCTGGCGGCGGCGGGCGCGGCGGCGGAGGCGCGACGCTCCAGCGGTATCGCCTGAGCGATCGCAGGGCCGCGACGTTTGTGAGCGGCGTCACGACCTATGACGTGAGCGCGGACGGCCGCAAGCTTGTGTATCGAGGTGGCGGAGGAGGCGGCGGCGGCCGAGGCGCGGCTGGAGGGGCAGGCAGCGGCCCCAGCTTGTATCTGGTCGACGCCGACCGCACGCCTCCGCAGCCCGGCCAGGGCCGCCTGGAGGCGACGCTCCGGATGTTCCTGGAGCCGAAAGAAGAGTTCAAGCAGATCTTCAACGAGGGGTGGCGCAATCAACGCGACTACCTGTACGTGCCCAACCTGCACGGCACCGACTGGCCGAAGATGAAGCAGATGTACGGCGCGCTGCTGCCGTACGCGATGCATCGGGCCGACTTGAACTACCTGCTCGACAACATGGGATCCGAAATCAGTATCGGCCACTCGTACGTGCGTGGGGGCGATATGCCGGAGGTGCCGCCGGTGTATGGCGGACTGCTCGGCGCCGATTTCGCCATCGACAGCCAGCGCTACAAAATCGCCAGAATCTACGACAACGAAAGCTGGAATCCCGATCTCCGCGCTCCATTGGCGACACCGGGCGTAGACGTATCGGTTGGCGATTACGTGCTCGCGATCAATGGCGTGGAACTGAAGGCGCCAGACAATATCTATCGTCTGCTCGATGGCACCGCCGGCAGGCAGACCGTGCTCACGGTCAACGCCAAGCCCGTGATGGAGGGCGCGAAGCAGGTGACGGTCGTTCCCGTCGCGAATGAACAGGGGCTGCGGACGAGGGCGTTTGTCGAATCGAACCGGCGTCTGGTCGACAAACTGTCCGACGGGCAGCTCGCGTATGTGTACGTGCCGAACACGGGACAACCCGGTTACACGAGCTTCAACCGCTACTACTTCGCGCAGCAGGAGAAGAAGGGCGCGATCATCGACGAGCGATTCAACGGCGGCGGGTCTGCGGCCGACTACATCATCGACGTCCTGCAGCGCGACTTCGACGGCTACTTCAACAACGTGGCCGGCGATCGCTATCCGTTCACGAGCCCTGCGGCAGGCATCTGGGGGCCGAAGGTGATGATCATCAACGAGATGGCCGGCTCGGGCGGCGACCTGATGCCGTACATGTTCCGGTACCGCAAGATCGGCCTGCTGGTAGGCAAACGCACGTGGGGAGGCCTCGTGCACACAGCCGACACGCCAGGCTTTATCGACGGTGGTTCGATGATTGCACCGCGCGGCGGGTTCTTCTCGCGCGACAACAAGTGGGCCGTCGAGAATGAGGGCGTCGGGCCCGATGTTGACGTGGAGAACTGGCCGAAGGACGTGATTGCCGGTCACGACCCGCAGCTCGAACGCGCGGTGCAGGAAGGGCTGCGCATGCTCAAGGCGAAGCCGGTCGATCGGGCCACGAAAGAGCCGCCCCCACCGACGTGGGGCAAGAGGAAGTAGGAGACTATCTCAAGAGATCGTCATGCCGGCAGCCGCGTTGGGGTGGTAGACCGGGGTCCAGAGAGGTACACGGCTGGATTCCGGGTTCCGCTTCGCGGCCCCGGAATGAAGGAATGCTGGACAGGAAGTAATGCGGAGAAACACGGAGAGGCCTGATATGCATCCAAGAACCACCGCGGCCGCGAGGCTCGCCATCGGCGCGGTCGTCGCGCTTCTGTTCGCCATGGGACTCAACGCCCAAGGCAGAGGTGGGGGCCCGGCGCCCGACCCGACTGTCGAGCCGCTGAAGTTCCGCTACATGGGTCCCGAAAGCTCGGGCCGCATCTCGGCGGTCGCCGGCGTTCCCGGTGACACGAAGACCTACTATGCCGGCGCGGCCTCGGGTGGCGTCTGGAAGACCACGGACGGCGGACAGTCGTTCGAACCGATCTTCGACAGCATGCCCGTGCAGGCGATTGGCGCGCTCGCCGTCTCTCGCTCCAAACCCGACATCGTCTGGGCAGGCACGGGAGAGGCCTGGGCGATTCGCGATGCGGACATCATGGGAGACGGCATCTACAAATCGACCGATGCCGGCAAGACGTGGAGCAACGTCGGCCTCAAGGACACCGGCCGCATCGGACGCATCCTCGTTCACCCGACCAATCCCGACATCGTGTTTGCGTGCGCGCTCGGCCGCGCCACCGGACCGCAGGAAGAACGGGGCGTGTTCCGCACGACCGATGGCGGCAAGGCGTGGCAACGCGTGCTGTTTGTGAACGCCGACACGGGCTGTTCGGGCCTCAGCATGGATCCGAAAGACCCGAACGTGCTGCTCGCCGGCACGTGGGAAGTCGTGATGCACACGTGGGCGATGTACAGCGGTGGCCCCGGCAGCGGCGTCTACCGGTCGAAGGATGGGGGAACGACCTGGCAGAAGCTTGCGTCGCCGGGTCTTCCGGCATCGCCGGTCGGCAAGATCGACGTCGCGATTGCGCCGTCCAACGCGAAGCGCATGTTTGCGCTCATCCAGACCCCCAATCAGGGATCGCTCTGGCGATCCGATGATGGCGGCGACGCGTGGAAGGTTGTCAGCTGGGATCGCCGGCTCATCGGCCGCGCGGGCTACTACATCCGCATCGAGGTGAATCCGCAGAATCCGGACGAGGTGCTCATCGCCAACAGCAGCTTCCACCGTTCGACGGATGGCGGTCTGACGTTCCCGCCTGGCGGCGGCAGCGGCTGCGGAGACTGCCACGACATCTGGATCGATCCCACCAATGGCGATCACTGGGTGGCGACCGGCGATGGCGGCATGGGCATCACGCGGGACCACGCGAAGTCATTCTTCAGCGTCATCCTGCCCATCGGCCAGATGTACCACGTCGCCGTTGATGAACAGGTGCCGTACTGGCTCTACAGCAACCGGCAGGATGATGGGACGATGAGAGGGCCGAGCACATCGCCGGTGCCCGTGACCAACGTGCCGTCGTATTCGGTGGCGCAGGGTGGCCGAGGCGGTGGCCCTTCGACCGGCTCAGGGCGAGCGGCCGGTGGTGGACGCGGTGGTGGCGGCATCGCGTGGCAGCCGAACATCGGCGGCTGCGAATCGGGATTCACGATCCCCGTGCCGGGCAACCCCGACATCATCTGGGCGACCTGCTACGGCAACGAGGTGACGCGGTTCGACAACCGTCTGGGTACGGCGCGATCCGTCTCGCCGTGGATCCACACGCTGGATTCGGAGCCGAACAAGGCCAGGTATCGCTGCCATTGGACGCCGCCTCTGGCGTTTGATCCCTTCGAGAAGGAGACGGTGTATTACGGTTGTCAGTACATCTTCAAGACAAGCGACCAGGGCCAGTCGTGGAACATCATCAGCCCGGATCTGTCCACGCAGGATCCGGCGCGCATCGTGTCCTCGGGGGGCATCGTCGGAGACAACCTCGGCCAGTTCTACGGCGAGGTTGTGTTTGCGATCGCGCCGTCGAAGATCCAGAAGGGCCTCATCTGGGCCGGCACCAACGACGGACAGATCTGGTACACGCGAGACGGGGGCGGCGCGTGGACCAACGTGTCGAAGAACATCGCCGGCCTGCCGGCATGGGGGACGATCCGGAAGATCGAGCCGTCCCGCTTTGACGCGGGGACGACGTACGTCGCCGTCGATCTTCACCTGATGGACCACCGCGAGCCGTTCATCTACAAGACCACTGACTTCGGGAAGACATGGGCGAAGATCAGCGACGCGCTCCCGACCGGGCATCCGCTCGACTACGTGTTGTCGATTGCCGAGAACCCGAATCGCAAGGGGATGCTCTTTGCCGGAACCGGGCACGCGTTCTTCTACTCGATCGATGATGGGAAGACGTGGACCGCGTTCAAGGAGGGGCTGCCCGCCGCCCCGGTGAGCTGGATCGAGGTGCAGCCGCAGGCGCACGACGTGGCGGTCTCCACGTACGGCCGGGGTCTGTTTCTGCTGCGCGACATCACGCGCCTGGAGCAGGAGGATCCGGCGATCGCAACCGCGCCCGCGTTCCTCTATCAGCCCCGCGTCGCGTTCCGGCTCGCGCGCGGCGGAAACGCGGAGTTCCTCTACTCGCTGAAGGCGGCATCAGCCAAACGCATCGCGTTCGAGATTGTCGACGCGAGCGGCGTCGTCGTTCGCAAGCTCGAAGGTTCGGGAAAGGCGGACTTGAACCGCGTCGCCTGGGACCTCAGGTATGACGGGCCGGCGCAGGTGGAGCTGCGCACGATTCCGCCGGACAACCCCCATATCTGGGAAGAGGCCCGCTTCAAGGGGCGCGACACGCGGCCCATCGTGCACTGGGGGATCCAGGGGCCGCAACGGCAGGGGCCCATCGCGGCGCCCGGCCGCTACGTGATCCGCATGACCGTGGGTGACCAGACGTATTCGCGCCCGTTCGACGTGGTCAAGGATCCGAAACTGCCCGCGCCGCCGTCCGACCTCGCCGCGTCGACCGCGGCGCAGATCCGGATTCGCGACGACATCAACAGGACGGTCGCGATCGTCAACAGGCTCGAGGTGATGCGGAAACAGATCGAGGATCTGCTCAAAGCCAACGCCGGCAGGAAGTCTGCGGAGCAGGCGTTGCGCGGCCTCGATCAGAAGATGATGGCGGTCGAACTGCAGTTGCTGTCGCGCACCGAGATGCACAGCGACGACAAGTGGTACGTCGAGGCCTACAAGGTGTACCTGAATCTCGTCTGGCTCGGCGGCATGGTGGGAGGCGGCGCCAGCGATGTCCAGGGCGGAGCCGATCATCGGCCGACCGACGCGTCGCTCGAAGCACTCGCGTGGATGGAGAAGGACCTGGCGGCCGCCGAACGCGACTACGCCACGCTGATGGAGAAGGACCTGCCCGCCTTCAACAGAGCGAACGCGGGGATGCGGCTCGGAATCAGGTAGGGGCGGAGCTAAACGAAGGACGCCTCCGTGTCGTAAGTGTGAGGCAAGGGCACGTGTGTGTTGTGACCGCCTGCCGCGCCCAGGCATTCCGCGTCCATCGTTTCAGCCCCCGCTGAGAGGATTTCCGCATGCGTCGAAGCACCCGTCTATCGCTCGCGTTGGCCGTATGTCTGGCCCTCGTCTCGTCCGTGCGCATGACCGCCGAACCGACGAAGATCAAGGTCGATGGCAAGATCATCAAGGGCTACATCGCGTTTCTCGCGGCCGACGAACAGCAGGGCCGTCGAACCCTGACGCCCGGGTACGAGAAGATGGCCGAGTGGGCGGCTGGCAAGTTCAAGGAATGGGGCCTCAAGCCGGCGGGCGAGAACGGCACCTACTTCCAGAAGGTGATCATCAGCGGCGCGCGTTCAACGTTAGTGTGGACTACCGGCGCGCCGAGTCTGGCGATCAGCGGCCGGGCCTTCGAGCTTCGCGAGGGCGACTTTACGGTCAGCCCCCTGTCGACGCCTGGCGCCGTGGCGAACGGAGAGGTCGTGTTCGTCGGGTATGGCATCTCGGCGCCAGCCAAAGGCCTTGACGAGTACGCCGGCATCGACGTCAAAGGAAAGGTCGTCGTTGCACTGAAGGGATCGCCGATGGCGGCTCCCGCGGTGCGCGTGCAGTTTGCGCCTCCGGGCGTGGGGGGCACGGCGCCCGCGGCCGGTGCGAAGGACGAGTTTGCTGACGAGTCGGCTGATCAGAAGAAGGCCATGAACGCCTACGAAAAGGGCGCGGCCGGCATCATGCTCTACGATCCGTCGGCGCCGGCGACTGGAACCGGTGGCGGTGGCGGCCGGGGTGCAGCAGCAGGCCCCTCGCCATTCAAGACCGCCTTTCTCTACGTCACGAACATCGCGAAGCCCGTCTTCGACGCGATCATGTGGACTGACCCGCAGGAATCGGCCAACGCCTACGGCCGTCGGATCGGCCTCTACCGGCAGGACATCAAGAACAAAAAGGCGCATTCGATGCGCACCGGCAAGCTGGTCCAGATCAAGGGGTACACGTCGACTTCTCTCTACGGCGCTGCGTTCAAGAACAACTTCGCCCGCAACGTGATTGCGAAACTCGAGGGCACCGACCCGGCGCTGAAAGCGCAGTACGTTGTCCTCGGCGGCCATCTTGATCACAACGGCATTCGCGACGGCGTCATTTACAACGGCGCCGACGACAACGCGTCGGGGTCGGCGGTGGTGCTCGAGGTGGCGCGCCTGATGGCCCTCAACAAGGTGCAGCCGAAGCGAACGATCATCTTCGGCCTGTGGTGCGGCGAGGAACAGGGGCTGCTCGGTTCGAACTACTGGGCCGACAACCCGACTGACGGCGTCAAGATGGACACGGTCGTGACCAACTTCAACATGGACATGGTTGGCCTCGGCGATCGGATCGGCGCAGCGGGCGCGCTGAACTTCCCGTCGATCTTCAAGGTGATCATGAAGGACCAGGATCCGGCCGTCGCGAAGATCGTGGATGCGACCGAAGCCGGTCCGGGCGGCAGTGACTACTCGGCGTTCATCTCGCGCGGCATCGAGGCGCTCGGGCTGATGACGGCCGGCCGCGGCGGCCATCCCGACTATCACGACTCTACCGATGACCCGTCGAAGATCGAGGCGGACGTCCTGGGATGGACCGGGCAGTTTGTCCTGCAGGGTGCGTTGAATGTGGCCAACGAGACCGAGACCAACCTGATCATCGCCGACCGGCTTGATCAGTACAACTCGCAGCGATTCGTCGTGCCCGACGTGGCGGGCGAAGGCGGGGCCGGGGCCCGGGGCGGCGGGAGCGGGCGCGGCGGCGGCGGCTGGTCGTTTGTGCGGGCGTCCACCAATGCGGAATTGATGACCGCGATGACGCAGCGGATCCGGGAAATGCAGGCCGCAAGCGCCATGCCGGCGGCCGGCGGGCGTGGGGGCAGAGGCGGCGGCGGGGCCAGGTACACCAGCGGCGTCCGCGGTCCTGGCGTGTTCCAGGGCAGCATCGAGACGATGGAAGCCGCGGCGACGCTGCTGAGTTTCGGCCGTATCGACGTCGCCGGGCCGGACGGCGCGTGGTTTGGCGACAGACTGACGACCGACGGCAAGGCGGCCTTGAAGGCGATGGAGGCGGCCAACATCGTGGTCAATCTCGTGCGGCCGCAGGCTGGTCTGCTCGGCGACGTACTCGACAACGCGCAGAAGCCTCTGATGGTGACCGAGCCTGGCGCAATGGACGCAGCCCTCGCAGAGAAGTTCAAGGCGAAGAAGGCCGTGGCCATCGTTGTCTGCGACCCGGCGGATATTGACGGTTGCGTCAAGAAGCTCGGAATGTCGGCGACGGCCGTGGGGAAGAACAATCTGCTGCTGTCGATGGGTGCGTCCAGAGATCGGGCCGACGCGACGCGGAAGCTGTACCTGGCGCTCGTCAAGGCAAAGTGGACCCAGGATGAAATCAATACCATGGTGGGTGTTGCCGCGGCGGGATCGGGCGGCGCGCCGGGCCAGAGCAACCTGAGCCGCTTCTCGCCGGCGCCAGCCGCGAGAGGTGGTCAGTAGATCGATCTACTCTCTGGCAGGGGCAACCACAGGGGGTGCCCCCCGCGCCTCCGAGACGGGATTTCGCAGGGGCGGCCCTCTGTGGCTGCCCCTGCCATTCGCCGGCACGGCGACGAGGATTGGTGGCAGACGCCAATTCTCCCCGGCGCGCTACCCCGCGAAGTACATGTCGCGAATCGTGAGGCCCGTCAGCACGAAGGTCAGGGCGGCGAGCACGACGACGGCGACCCACGCGATCACGTTGTAGGCGCGAGGATTGACCCAATCGCCCATCAGGTCGGCCTTGTTGACCAGCTTGATCATGAACACCAGGATGACGGGCAGCAGGACGCCGTTGACGACCTGCGAGAACAGGATCATCTTGATGAGCGGGAAGTCTGGCATCAGAACCACGCCTGCGCCCAGCACGATCAGGCCGGTGTAGAGCCAGTAAAAGATCGGCGCCTCGCGGAATCGCTTGTTCACGCCGGATTCGAATCCCAGGCCCTCGCAGACTGAATACGCGGTCGAGAGGGGCAGGATGCTGGCCGCAAAGAGCGAGGCGTTGAGCAATCCCGCGCTGAACAGCAGGTAGGCGTACTCCCCGAATGGTCTGAGCGCTTTGGCCGCCTCGGCGGCGTTGCCGATGTCCCGCGGCCCGGTCTTGAAGATGGCCGCGGCGCACGCGACGATGATGAAGAACGCGACCACGACCATGACGATGCAGCCGACGATGACCTCGACGCGCGACTCCTTGTAGTCCTTGATGGTGATGCCCTTTTCGACCACCGCCGCCTGCAGATAGAACTGCATCCACGGTGCGATCGAGGTTCCGACCAGCCCCACGAGCAGCGTCAGGTACGCCGCATCCAGCAGGAGCACGGGCTTGACGCTGGCCAGCGCCGAGGCCTCCCAGTCCGGACTGATGAGCACGGCCGCCACGATGTAGGCGATGTACACCACGCAGGCGCCGAGGAAGATCTTCTCCACGCTCGCGTAGGTGCCCTTGACGACAAGCAGCCAGACGGCGAGGGCGGCAAGCGGCACCGACACGAACTTGCTGATGTGAAACAGCTCGAGCGCGCTGGCGACGCCAGCGAACTCAGCGACGACGTTCGTGAAGTTCCCCAGGACCAGCAGAATCATCACGACAAACGTCGTCCGCAGGCCGAATTCCTCGCGAATCAGGTCCGACAGGCCCTTGCCGGTGACCGCACCCATGCGCGCGTTCATTTCCTGCGTCACCACCAGCAGGAGCGCGATCGGCGGCAGCGTCCAGAGCATCATGTAGCCGAATCTGGCGCCAGCCTGCGAGTACGTATAGATGCCGCCCGCGTCGTTATCAACCATGGCCGTCACGAAGCCAGGGCCGATGACGGTGAAGAAGAGCAGGAGACGGCGAGGCAGACGATCCAGAAGCCGCACGCGCCTACTCCTGCCTGAGGACCGAGATGATGTCGTCCGCCGTAATCGCGCCGACGAGCGCACCGCGCTCGTCCACCACGGGCAGGGCCATCAGGTTGTACTTGTCCACGATCTCGGTCACGCGATCGCGGCGTTCAGTGACGGCCACCGACACGACCTCGTCGTCTATGGCAAGGTCACACAGAAGTGTCGGGCCTTCTGCCAGCAGCAGCCGTCCCACCGGCAGCGACCCGGTAAGCCGGCCGTTGGCGTCGACGAGAAAGATATTGGTGAGCGTGTCGATATGCTCGACCTGTTCGCGGACCAACACCATCGCGTCGGATACATTTCCGGTGTCGGCGACGGCGACAAAATCGCTCGTCATCATGCCTCCGGCCGACTTCTCGTCGAACTCCAGCAACTCCTCGACATCCGTCTTGGGTTCGGCTTCCATCTCGTCGAGAATGGCTTCCGACTTCTCGTCCCCCATCTCTCCCAGCACGTCTGCAGCCTCGTCGGGGTCCATCTCCTCGACGATGTCAGCGGCGCGATGGGCCTCGAGGGATTCGAGAATTGAGGCCTGCGTGCGCGGATCCTCGACCTCGGACAGTGTGTCGGCCGCGACCTCGCTGTCGATCGCCGCGAACACCGCCCCCCGGTCCTCGTGGCTGAGTTCCTCGACGATGTCCGCCAGGTCGGCCGGGTGGATGCCTTCCAGCGCCTTCATGTCGATATTGAGCCGAAGCCGGCGCTGCGGGTCTGGCTCGACGATGTTGCAGAATTCCCAGCGGATCGAGTTCGGCGCGATGCGCATCATCATCCGGCGAACCAGCCGCGGCGGCAGGATACCCTGGCACAGGCGGCGGAAAATGCTCCGGACGCCCACGTCGACTTCGAGCACCCAGAGTTGATCGTGGCTGTTCGCGTGCCTCAGCTCGAAGGTCACGTCGTTGACGCGGACGACTTTGCGGCCGTGGATGTCGATGATCTGCTGATCGAGCAGATCGCGCACCATCCGCAGCATGTACTCGTCTTCGTGGTACGGCGTGAGGTGCTCGTCGCGGAGGTAGATGCCGTCGAGCGAGATCCGCTCCACCTGGTCCTGGCGGACGGTCCACCAGGTCAGTTCTCCGCCAACCAGGTACCGGTCGACGATGACGGGATCGACGCTGGGCACGAGACAGGCGTCCCGAAGGCGGCCGATCTTCCGGCCCTTCAGGTCGTAGACCTTCATGCCCATCAGTTCGGTGAGGAAGAGCAGGCTGTCGGCCATGGCACCGCTCCACTCGACGTCGGTCGTTTCTGGGGGTTAGTCGGACTGAAGACGCGCGTCTCTTTCTTATACCACGCGGCGTGCGCGTTCACGCCACCGAAAACCGTCCAGAGACGAACGTCGGGTGGCGCGGCGCTTCGCTTCCCGTCCCCGTCGAAGGATCGCCCGCGAGCGGGGACACGGAGGAGACGCGTTCCGCGAAGAACGCATTCCGGGCGCTCCCCGAAGTGCAGCCAGCCTGGGTTGCAGGAATCCTTGTGATACAGTGGGCCGCCACGGGCCACATGTGGCTGCGGCTCCTGCTGCGGCCCCGCCCGCTGTTACCACGCCAGCCCCTGTGCGCCGATGTCGCCAGATGGATTCTCCTGGTCTGACGATCGACAGGGAGGCACGTGTCATGGGTGATCGCAAATACCGCCAGCGCGGTTACCAGGATGACGGTTCGCGGGACCGGGAGCAGGCCCGGCCGAAGGCCGGCGACAATGGTGCCGCCAGGCCCAAGTCGGCGGACCGCCCGGAAGGCCCGCGCACGCCCAACATGCCGGGATTCCGCGCCGTCGTGCGATGTCATCGATGCGGCTGCGTGACCGACGGCGGCATTCTGTCGAAGGCGACGTGCGCGAAATGCGCGTCGCCGCTGCACTGCTGCGCGCAGTGTGAATCGTTCAACCCGGCCGCACGGTTCGAGTGCATGCAGCCCATCACCGCTCGTGTGGCGCCCAAGGACGCTTTCAACGTCTGCGAGCTGTTCGAGGCCCGCACGACCGTCGAACGCGAGACCGGGTCCGTGCGGCAGACGACCGCCCGCAGCGCCTTCGACGATTTGTTCAAGTCCTGAGCCGCCATGGACGCCACGATCAGCCTTCGCGACGTCACCAAGCGCTTTGGCGCGGTGACCGCGGTCAATGCTGTCTCGCTCGATGTCCCGCCTGGCTGCATCTACGGATTCATCGGGCCCAACGGGTCTGGAAAGACCACCACCTTGCGCATGATCATGCGCATCCTGCTGCCGGACGAGGGCCGCGTCGAAGTGCTGGGCGATGACGGCACCGCGGCGGCGCGCGACCGCGTCGGCTATCTGCCGGAAGAACGCGGGCTCTACCAGAAGATGACCGTGCGCCGCCTCCTGCGCTACTACGGGCAACTCAAAGGGCGGAGCGCGGCCGAGATCGACCGATCGATTGGCGAGTGGCTGAAGGCGATGGGGCTCGCCGACTGGGCGGATCGGCGCATCGACGCGTTGTCGAAGGGGATGGCGCAGAAGGTGCAGTTCATCGCGGCCGTGGTGGCGAAACCCGAACTCGCGATTCTCGACGAGCCGTTCACGGGGCTCGATCCGGTCAATGCCGACGTTCTGAAGAACGCGATGCTCGAACTGCGGCGCGGGGGAACTACCATCGTGCTCAGCACGCACGACATGCGCGTGGCCGAACAGATGTGCGACCGCATCTTCATGATCCTCAAGGGGCGCAAGGTGCTCGATGGCACCCTGAACGAGATCCAGGCCGCGTATGGGGCCGACACGATCCGGGTTCGAAGCGAGGCCGGCGTTCGGGCACTCGCCGGCCTGCCCGGCATTGAATCAGTCAACGACCTCGGAAACATGCAGGAGCTCCGCGTCCAGGGAGATCCACAGCGGTTGCTGCAGCAACTGGCGGCCACGACCAGCGTCACCTACTTTGAAGTGACCCGGCCGTCGCTGCAGGATATTTTCGTGAGAATTGCCGGGCCGGGGGCCGAGTACGCGGCACCACTGGAGGGAGGCCGCACATGAACTTCTCGAAAGTCGGCCTGGTCGCGTCCTCCGAGTTTCAGATGGCGGTGCGAACCAGAGCGTTCGTCGTTGGCCTGCTGCTCATGCCCGTCTTGATGGGCGGCATCATGTTCCTCCAGCGGCGCGCCATGGCTCAGGTGGACACCGAGACGCGCGCCTTCGCCGTCGTCGACCGTTCCGGGAAGGTGTTCGACGCCCTGGAGCGGGTCGCCTCCGAGTACAACGCCGCCGCCGCCGCGGGCAAAGGCGGCCCCACGTTCATTCCCCTCAGGGCTGAGATGGGATCGCGGTCGGTGGAGCAGATCCGCGTCGACCTCTCCGCGCGCGTCATGTCCAGGGAATTGTTCGCCTTTGTCGAGATAGGGGAGTCCATCCTGGCGTCAGACGGATCGGCGCAGGGCGCGCTCGCGTACTATTCGAATCACCCGACCTACACGACACTCCCGAGGTGGATCGAAAGCGCCGTCACGCGTATCGTGCAGGCCGAGCGCATGAAAATGGCGGGCGTCGATCCGGTCGTCGTCTCGAAGCTTGTGCGGCCGGTCAAGGCGACCGAGCGTGGGCTCTTTGTCCGCGATGCCGCGGGGCAACTGAAGCAGGCGGACACGGTGGACGCGATCCGGACGTTCGCGATTCCGGCCGGGTTGATGTTCCTGGTCCTCGTCTCGGTGATGACGGCGACGCCCCAACTGCTGACCACCGTGCTCGAAGAGAAGATGAGCCGGATCAGTGAGGTCATGCTGGGGTCGCTCAGCCCATCCGAGTTCATGCTGGGCAAGCTTGTCGGGGCCTCCGGCGTCACGCTTGTGTTCGCCAGCACGTACCTGGGGGGCGCGATGGCCGTGGCGGTGACCCAGGGATACGGCGACATCATTACGCCCAGGCTCGTGATCTGGTTCGTGGTCTTCCTCAGCCTGGCAGTGCTGCTGTTTGGGTCGTTCTACGGCGCGATTGGCGCAGCGTGCTCGGATCTCAAGGACGCGCAGAACCTGATGACGCCGGTCGTCATCATCATCATCATTCCGATTGCAACGTGGCTGACGGTGGCGCGTGCGCCAGACAGCCTGCTTGCGATCGCCCTCTCCCTGTTCCCGCCGGCGACGCCGTTCCTGATGCTGCTGCGGCTGTTCCTGAATCCGCCGCCACCGGCATGGCAGGTGGCGCTGTCGCTCGTGCTCACCAGCGCGACGGCCCTTGCCTTCGTCTGGGCGGCCGGCAAGATCTTCAGGGCCGGCCTGTTGATGCAGGGCAAGTCGGCGAATTTCCGCGATCTCGCGAAGTGGATCCGCGCTAAGTAGACGCGTCGCGCGCAGGCGACGTACCATCTGATGTGTCCTCGAGGGCGGCCGGGATCGATCATCGACCGGAACGGCCGAAGGGCAATCGACGAAGGAGACGGCATTCATGGTTGTGCTCGACGGATCGAATCTGACGATTGAGAAACTGGTCGGCATTGCCAGACGGGGAGACCCTGTTCAGTTGGCCCCAGCCGCGCGCGAACGGATCACGGTGTGCCGCGCCATGCTCGAGGAGAAACTGGCTGCCCGCGAGATCATGTATGGGACCAACACGGGGATCGGCGAGTTCTCGGAGAAGGTGCTGAACGACGATCAAGTGAAGGAGTTCCAGCGGTATCTCGTCTACAACCACGCGGCGGGCATCGGCGATCCGGCCCCGATCGAACACGTGCGGGCGGCGCTGGCCGGGCGCATCAACGTGCACGCACACGGCAACTCCGGGTGCCGGCCGGAAATTACCCTCACGCTGGTCGAGATGCTCAACAGGGGCGTGACGCCGGTGGTCTGCCAGAAGGGCTCGGTGGGCGCCTGCGGCGATCTCGCGCCGATGGCCCAGGCGGCGCTCCTCCTGATGGGCGAAGGCGAGGCGTTCTACCAGGGCGAACGCCTGCCTGGTGCGGACGCGATGCGGCGTGCGGGAGTCCCGGTGCCCGGCCTGCACGCGCGGGACGGACTGGCCACCATCAATGGCTCGAACCTCTTGACCGCGATGTCCGCGATCCATATCCACGACATGCAGCGCTGGATCCGGCAGGCCGAGATTGCGGCGGCGATGTCGATCGAAGCGCTGCTGGGCAATCTCAAGCCGTACAACGCGACGCTTCACGAACTCCGCGGATTCAAGGGTGCGGTGGCCTCGGCGCGGAACATCCTGCGGATGGTCGAAGGATCCGACCTGGCGACGGGAAGAATGAAGACCAAGGTCCAGGATGCCTACTCGATGCGGTCGACGCCGCAGGTGTTGGGTGCGGCCCGCGACGCGGTCGCGTTTGCGCGCTCGCAGGTGGAGATCGAATTGAACGGGGTCGGCGACAACCCCGTCTTCATCCCGGAGCAGCGCCTGACGCTGACGGGCGCCAATTTTCAGGGTTCGCCCGTTGCGCTGCCGATGGACATGGCCGGCATCGCGATCACCATGGTGTCGGTGCTGTCGGAGCGGCGCCTCAACCGGCTGACCAATCCTGCGCTATCCCAGGGCCTGCCGGCCTTTCTCGCCCACGAACCCGGCTTCTACTCGGGCCTGATGCTCAGCCAGTACACAGCCGACCACCTGATTGTCGAACAGCGCATTCTATCGGCGCCAGCCTCAATCCAGTCAATCCCGGCGGCGGCCGATCAGGAAGACTTCGTCTCGATGGGGATGAACACCGCCCTCAAGAACGGCCAGATTCTCGACAACGCGTACGGCGTGCTCGGGATCGAGCTGATGGCGGCCGCCCAGGCCCTCGACTTCCGCACGTTCACGCCCGGCAAGGGCACGCAGACCGCGCGGGAGATCATCCGCCGGCACGTGGCGCATCTCGAGGTGGACCGGCCGCTCTTCAACGATCACAACGCGATGAAGGCGCTCGTGCAGTCGGGCGAATTACTGACGGGGGTCGAAGCCGCCGTCGGCGCGTTCGACTAGCAGACATGGGGCCAGGCCCCATGTCCTCGGTTACCTGAGGCGGCGGCGCCGGATCCACTTATAGAGTTCCTCGGCCCAGAACGGAAGCGTGGCGACCGCCAGGCTGACGCCCAGATCGCCAGGGGTGAGCGGGTGCGTCTTCAGCAGGTCCTGCCAGAACGGCACGTAGGTCACCATCACCTGCAGCATGAACGTGAAGACCACGGTCAGCGCCAGCGGCGTGTTGGTCAGCGCGCCAATGCGGAAGAAGGAGTCGCGGCTTGATCGCACGGCCAGCACGTACGCCAACTGCGACAGCGTCAACGTCGTGAACACCATCGTCTGCCATCCCGAGTCGCCGATGGAGAAGAAGTAGTAACCCATGGCGAGCGGCGTGAGGCCCACGACGAGCCCGCCCCAGGCAATCTGCCACAGCAGCCCGCGCCCCAGGATGTTCTCGGTGGGCGACACCGGCGCCCGGCGCATCGTGTGCGCCTCCGCCGGTTCGACGCTCAGCGCGAGTGCGGGCAGGCCGTCGGTGACGAGGTTGATCCAGAGGATTTGCAGCGGCAGCAGCGGCAGTGGCATGCCCAGCAGCGGCGCGAGCAGCATCACCCACAGTTCGCCGGTGTTGCTGGTCAGCAGGTACTTGATAAACTTCCGAATGTTGTCGTAGATGACGCGGCCTTCTTCGACCGCCGAAACAATCGTCGCGAAGTTGTCGTCGCTCAACACCATGTCGGCCGCTTCCTTCGACACCTCCGTGCCCGTGATGCCCATCGCCACGCCAATGTCAGCACGCCGGAGCGCGGGCGCGTCGTTGACGCCATCGCCCGTCATGGCCACCACCTCGCCCTGCGCCTGCAGCGCCTGCACAATCCGCAGCTTGTGCTCGGGTGAAACCCGGGCAAACACCGTCGTCTCGCCGACGATGGTCTGAAGCTCGTCGTCGCTCAGGCGCGCCAGATCCTGTCCCGTGACGACCACCGCATCGTGGCCGTCGATGCCGAGCTGGGCGGCGATGTACCTGGCCGTCAACGGATGATCGCCCGTGATCATGACGGGCCGGATGCCGGCCAGCCGGCACGTGGCGACGGCGTCCTTGACCTCAGGCCGCGGCGGATCGTTCATTCCCGCGAGGCCAACGAACACGAGGTCCCGTTCCGCACTCGACGGATCGTCCACCGCCGGCTCGGTCAGGATGCGAAACGCGACGCCGAGCATCCGCATGCCGTCGTGCGCCAGCGCGTCGTGTCCGCGCATCACCCGGGCTCGCCATCCCTCGTCAATCGGCCGGACCTCGCTGTTCACCCAGATGGACGAGGACACCTGCAGCAGCGGCTCGACGGCGCCTTTAGTAAAGGCAATCCAGCGGCGCGGGGCCAGGACATGGCCGCAGGACCATAAGGGTTCCAGACCCGGAGCCGCGCCAGCCGGTGTTTGCGGCATCTCGTGAATCGTTGTCATCCGCTTGCGGTCAGAGCTGAACGGTGCCTCGGCTACTCGCGGAAACAACAGGTCCAGTTGGGGTTTGCCGAGGCGGAAGCGGGCGGCCGCCACGACCAGCGCGCCCTCCGTGGGGTCGCCAATCGTGTGGAAGTGCGCAGGCTGATCGGCTTGTGGCACGAGCACCGCGTCGTTGCAGAGCGCTGCGCCCGTCAGCAGCACGGTCAGCCCGCTGTCGTCGTCAGGCACCGCCGCGCGTCCGGGTTCGAGGTCACCGGCCGGTGCCGCGCCATGCAGTGTCTCGGCGACGTCGAGCCGCCGCCCCGCCACGTCGAGCACCGTAACGGTCATCCGGTTCTCGGTGAGCGTGCCGGTCTTGTCCGAGCAGATGACCGTCACGGATCCGAGCGTTTCGACCGCGAGCAGTTTGCGGATGACCACCTTGCGCTTCAGCATCCGCTGCGCTCCGAGCGCCAGGGCGATCGTCACGACGGCCGGGAGCCCTTCGGGCACGGCCGCTACGGCCATGCTCACAGCCGTGAGGAACATAAGCTCCAATGGTTCACCGCGGAGCAGGCCGCTCGCGAAGATGACGCCGACCAGTGCGACCGCCAGCCCCGCCAGCACCCGCCCAAGCTGGTCGAGGCGCCGCTGAAGCGGCGTGGGCTCGCGATCGACGGACTGAATCAGATCGGCGATGCGCCCGAGTTCAGTCCGCATGCCGGTCTCGGCAACCACCACGACACCGCGGCCATAGGCGACGCTTGTGCCCATGTAGACCATGTTGAGGCGATCGCCGATGGGCAGATCCGGACCGGCCAGCGCGTCGTGGGATTTTTCGACCGGCTCGCTCTCCCCTGTGAGCGCCGCTTCCTGCAGGCGGAGGTTGGCGCTTTCGAGCACCCTGCAGTCGGCGGGCACGAGGTTGCCAGCCTCCAGCAGCACGATGTCGCCCGGCACGAGATCGCGGGAAGGGACTTCCTGCACGCGGCTGTCCCGGCGCACCTTGACGATGGGGACGGCCAGGCGCTTGAGCATGGCCATGGCGCGTTCGGCGCGATGTTCGTGGAACAGACCAAGCACACTATTGAGGACGACGATGATGGCGATCGCGATCGCGTCCTTGAGGTCGCCGAGCGCGGCCGACACGATGGCTGCCGCGATCAAGAGCGCGACGATCGTCGAGGACAGTTGCTCCCACAGCATCCGCCAGGCGCTCTTGCGATCACGCTCCGTTAATTCGTTTGGTCCGTGCTCACCGGCCAGGCGCGCGACGGCATCCGAAGACAACCCGGCCTCTGCGGTGGTGTGAAGAGCGGTCAAGACGTCGGCGGCCGATCGCGTGTGCCAGTTGCCCGGTGCCGGCAGATCAGGGGAGTCAGGGTGTTTCGGGCGGGTTTGGGCCGGCATGGACTTCTGGCCCATTGTTCACCCATCACACGTCCGGCGCAAGCAACGGCGCACCCGGGGCCAGGGAATTGCGATCCCGATGGGGCGGCCGTAGGGGCGCGATTCATCGCGCCCGTCACGAAGATTTCGGCGGGCGCCGGAATGACGGAACCAGGGCTGTTACTTCGGGGCCCCAGCTTTCTCCGGCGCTCTCGGGAGGCTGATCAGGTTCGCCAGCAGTTGATAGGCGCCCTCGACTCCAGCCGGCACCTCGCGCCACAGGCCGAGACCAACATAGAGCCACCGGCCCTTCCCGGTTCGCGCTTCGACCAGCGCGCCGCGTTTGATGCCCGGATTGTCGGGGAACGGATCCTCCATCTGCACGAGGTCCACGTACTTCGCGTCCTTCTCGCCAAGGAAATACAGACCGCGCTCCTGCACCCAGCCCTGCCACGTGCGGTCGCCGATCGTGTTCGGAAAGGTGAACACCGGGTGGTTCGGCACGAGCACCGTCACCGGTGCATTCTCGTCAGTGACCCGGGCTGAGCTTACGCGGGCAGGGAAGGGGCCGTACTGGGCCTGATTGAATTCCATCTTGTTGTACTGGACGATGACCGTCCCGCCGCGCTCGGCGAAATCGAGCAGGCGGCGGTTGTAGGCGCGAAGGTCCTTCCGGCGTTCGTAGGCGCGCACGCCCGTCATGATGACGTCGTACCGACTCAAGTCGCCCCACGCCAGATCGTCGGGTTCGATAAAGTCCAGCCTGGCCCCGAGCTGCTCCAACGCGGGCGGCACCTGATCGCCGACACCCATGATGTACCCGACGCGGAGATTGGGCGCGACCCGGACGTTCATCACCTTGAGTGAGGTGACGGCGGGCTTGATCACCTGGCGGCGCTCGATGTGAGGGTAGTCAATTTCCTGATAGCCGCTGAGGAACCGATCGGAACCAGTCGCCGCCGACGTGACCAGGCCCTGCATCTTGTAGTCACCTGGCTTGATGCCGGCTGGAACCGTCACGGCAAAGCGAACGGTGAGCGATTCGTCTTCGGCGGAGAAATTGAGCGGTGCCTGTGCGGGAGCGACCTGCCACCCTGGTGGAACCTCGAGCGCGACCGTGGCCTGCGCCGCCCTTTTGGTGCCATTGGTCACTGAGACGTGGATCTCGCGTGTCGCCGGCTTCGCGGCAGCGCCAGAGGTCGTTGGGACCACGGCGGTTGCCGGGGTCATCTTCACGGAGAAAGCGGGCACGACGTTGAGTTCGATTCGCTTCTCGCCGACGAAGACGTCCCTGGCGTAACGGTACTGGACCGGCACATCCCTGGTCACATCGGCGCCGCCGAGCTTCAGCCGGAATACCGCGCGGAATGGAGTCGGCCGGAAGGGTGCGCCAAACGGCACATCTGGTTCGTAGATGTCGAGCGCGGCTTTCTGGGGCTGCGCGGTCCAGTACTGGTCCGTCCAGTACGGCGCCGTCAGCCTTGCCGTCTTCGGGATCTGAACATCGGCGGTGCAGGTGTACGCCGTGTTGATCTTGACCGGGCCGGCGTTGCAGGCCGCGCGACCGTCAAATCCCGTGACCATCACGTCGGCGACGGTGATATCGGACGCGCCGCGATTGGCGGCGACCAGCGAGATCTTGACCGGCTGCCCGCCAACGACGAGCCCGTCATCGGCGAGGGCTTCGAAACTGACGCCGTATGCGGCCAGCGCCGCGGCCTGGTAGTCCTGTTCCTTGATCGCCAGACGCAGATCGATTTCGTACCGCGCCGTATCGCTCAGGCCCATCGACGCGAGTTGCGCCCGGAGTTCCCGCAGCGCCGACAGTCCCGCCACGATGGGAGCGGCCGCGGCGGCGTCATTGCCGCCGTCAAATGCCGTTCGGGCGATCCGCGCCTGATCGGCAATGGCCGCCAGCCCGTTCTTGAGCGCGTCTGGCGGGATCGGCCCGGCGTATTGCGCGAGACCAGCGAGCGTCGTGTCGATCCCGTCGAAGAGAGAGGTCTCGTCCTTGTCGGTTTGTCCTGGGATTGTCGAGTCGACCAACTGGTAGCGGCCCGGGCCGGCGCCGCGTCCGCCCCCGCCCCCGCCGGGAAGAGGAGACAACTGACCCATGCCCTGGCACTTGTGGCTGCTGCGAGCATCCGCGCCGATCTCTGTGTACGTGCGACCGAGAAGCTGATCGTAGACGCCCGCGTTCACTGAGGCCAGCCGAACGGCCGGCGGCGTGACTGACGCTCCCGGAGGTGGGCCACCCGCGCCGCTGAAGTACAACTTCTTCGCCTGCCACGGGCGCAGACCCTCCGCGATCTGCTCTGGGAACTGCGTTGGATCGGCAGCCGCGCGGAACGCCTCCCTGGTCAGGACCGCCGTCGCTTCGTGCGCACGATCGCCGCCGCGACCCTGGATGTTCATCGTCACGACCACGTCGGGACGCAACGTGCGAATCAGGCGCACAAAGTCGGCGACGACTTCGCGCCGTCCCCACTTCGCATAGATCTCGTCCGGGCTGAAGGAGTAGCCGTAGTCAATCGCCCGCGTAAACCACTGCTCCGCGCCGTCGAGCCGATGCGCCGCCAGCAGTTCCGCCGTGCGGAGCACCGCCATGTCCTGAAAGAGCTCCGGCCCGATCTCGTTCTGGCCGCCCGCGCCGCGCGTGGTCTGCACGATGATCGATCGCAGGCCCATCCCCCGCGCCAGCAGCGCGTGCAACTGGTTGTGTTCGTCATCCGGGTGCGCGGCCGTCTGCATGAACGTGCCGGAGACCCCAAGGCGCCGGATCGCCAGACCGAGCGCGACGTGTCCGCTGTCGGCGCTCACAATCGAAAGCTGCCGGCTCTGCGCGTGCACGTTCGCGTCACGTGCGGTGAGGCCGGCAAGTGCGATGGCTCCGATGACGAGCCCAGCAAGCAGAAGACGTCTCATGGTCATGTTCCTGACAGTGTGCTTTCGACTATAGGAAGTCGGCCGGTCCGGCGTCAACCGTGCTGCGCGGCGCCGCGCCGGATTCGGGGCGCGCGATCCGGCCGGGCCGGACGCTTCTGATAAACTGACGGCTCCAATTCCGAATTGCGGCAGCAGCGGAGCACCCACCCGTGACCACCACTCGCGAAGACCTCGGCAAGACGCCACATGCCGGCGAAGCCGATCGCTGGCGGACGTACCTCGCCGTCGCCCTTGTTGAGCTCGTGGTCGTCCTCGCGTTGTGGGCGTTCGGGCGCTACTTCGGCAGCTTATGAGCGCCATCGACTGGGCCATCATCGCCGCTTACCTTCTCTGGATCGTCTACGACGGCCTGAAGCGGACGAAATCGGCGGATCAGGTGGAAGGCTACTTTCTGGCCAACCGCAGCCTGCCGTGGTGGGCCGCCGGGCTGTCGGTGATGGCCACCCAGATGAGCGCCATCACGCTGGTTGGGACGACGGGCCAGGCGTACGCCGACGGGATGCGCTTCGTGCAGTTCTACTTCGGGCTGCCGATTGCGATGATCATCCTGTCGGTCACGATCGTGCCGTTTTTCTATCGGGCGCACGTCTACACGGCTTACGAGTACCTCGAGCGGCGATTCGACGCGAAAACACGCGCCCTGGCGAGCCTGTTGTTTCTGGCGTCGCGGAGCATGTCCACCGGCGTCATCATCTCGGCGCCCGCCGTGATCCTCTCGATCGTGCTCGGGTGGAACCTGTACCTGACCGTGCTCGCCATTGGCGTGCCGACCGCCCTCTACACCATGTTCGGCGGCGTGCAGGCCGTGGCGTGGACCGACGTCAAGCAGATGGTCGTGGTGATCTCGGGGGTGCTGGCGGCCGTGGTGGCCCTCATCATCGGGCTGCCGCACGACGTGTCGCTCGGCGAAGCCATGCACATCGCCGGTTCGGTGGGCCGGCTGCGCACGATCGATTTCTCGTTCACGCTCCACGAGCAGTACACCTTCTGGTCGGGCACGATTGCCGGCTTGTTCCTGATGCTGTCGTACTTCGGGTGCGACCAGAGCCAGGTTCAGCGGTACCTGACGGCGAAGTCCGTGGACGAGGCGCGCAGTTCGCTGATGATCAGCGCCTACGTCAAGATCCCGTTGCAGGCGCTCATTCTGATGGTGGGCGTGCTGGTCTTCGTCTTCTACCTGTTCAACCAGCCGCCGATGCTCTTCAATCCGGTCTTCAAGGCGAAGGTCGCGGCCAGCCCCCGGGCGGCGGAATATGCGCAGCTCGACCAGGATTTTACGGCCGCCTTCAATGTGCGGCGGCAGGCGGCGATGTCGCTGGCCGAGGGGGAGCGGAGCGGTGATCGAGCGCGCGCCGACGAGGCCAGCCGCGCGTTCGTCGCGTCGGAAGCGCGGGTGAAGGACACGCGGGCCAAGGCAGCCGCGCTGGTGAAAGACGTGACCGGTGACGCCAAGTACAACGACGTCAACTACGTGTTTCCGACGTTCGTCACGACGAGACTGCCTGTCGGCCTGGTCGGGCTGATTATCGCGGCCATCTTCGCGGCGGCCATGTCCGCGAGCGCCGGCGAGATGAACGCGCTCGCGACAGCCACGGTGATTGACGTGTACCGCCGGCACATCAGGAAGACCGCGCCCGATGCGCACTATCTGCTGGTGTCGAAGCTGGCAACGGGATTCTGGGGCCTGGTGGCGTGTACGGTGGCGATCTACGCCGCGAGTCTGGGATCGCTGATCGAAGTGGTCAACCGGTTCGGATCGTTCTTCTACGGTTCGCTGCTCGGCGTGTTCATCCTCGCGATCGGGATCAGGCGGGCGACCAGCCGCGGTGCCTTCTGGGGCCTGATCGCCGGCATGGCGGCGGTGGCCGCGGTGGCGAACTTCACGACAATCGCCTTCCTCTGGCACAACGTGGTCGGCGCCGTCGTCGTCGTGGTGGTGGGGACGCTGTTGAGTCTGACCGAACCACAGCCGGTGCGACAAGCGTGATCATTCCTACCTGTTGCCCCTCGCGTGCAGTCCGCGGCCAGCGGGAAGACGGTTCCTTCGCGTCCCCTTGAATGTTCCTTCGTCATCGTCGGCGCGTCGTTGTAAAGTAACTGACACCAACCGTGTTCTCCTCTCGGCTCTCTTCTGATCTCGCTCCCAACCGCCTGTCGGCGGCGATTACGCGTCTGCGTAGTGCAGACGTCGAGATCGACGATCTGACGGAATCCAATCCGACCGTGGTCGGGCTGACGTATCCTGCGCGGCTGCTCGACTCGCTTGCGGCGCCAGCGGCGCTCAGCTACCACCCTCAGGCGTTCGGCCGGCCGGCCGCGCGGCAGGCCGTCGTGGACGACTATCGGCGCCGTGGATTCGCCATCTCGCGCGATCGAGTCGTGCTGACGGCAAGCACGAGCGAAGCCTATTCGCTATTGTTCAAGCTGCTCTGCGACCCGGGAGACGAAGTGCTCGTGCCGGTGCCGAGCTACCCGCTGTTCCAGTACCTCGCGTCGCTCGATGCCGTAGAGGCGAGACCGTACCGTCTCGACTTTCACGGGCGTTGGGCCTACGATGTCGATGCCATCAAGCGGGCAACGACGCCGCGCACCCGCGCCGTCGTCATCGTGAGCCCCAACAATCCGACGGGATCCTACCTGTCGCGCTATGACCTGGCGCCGCTGGCCGCGCATTGCCGGGCGCACGACATCGCGATCATCGGGGACGAGGTGTTTGCGGAGTACGTGCTGGACGTCGAACTGCCGCGCGTGTCGTCGGTGCTGGCCCAGCGCGAGGCGCTGACATTCGGCCTCGGTGGACTGTCGAAGTCGCTGGGCCTGCCGCAGTTGAAGCTCGGGTGGATGGTCGTCAACGGCCCCGACGCCCTCGTGAAGGCCGCGCTTGAACGCCTGGAACTCATCTGCGACACCTACCTGTCGGTCTCCACGCCCGTTCAGGAGGCGCTCCCGACGCTGCTCGTTGAAGGCGCGTCGATTCGATCACAGATTCGCGATCGAATCACCCGTAATTACCGAAGCGTCATGACGCTCTCGGGCTCCTGCCCGTCGGTGGGCGTGCTGGCGTCAGAGGGCGGCTGGTATGCCGTGATGCAGGTGCCGGCCATGCAGTCCGAGGAGTCGCTCGTGCTCCGCATCCTCGAGCACGATCACGTCCTGGTGCACCCCGGATATTTCTTCGACTTCCCGAGAGAGGCCTTCCTCATCATCAGCCTGCTCCCTCCTCCTGACGTGTTCGACCGCGCAATCGCCCGGGTGCTCGCCCGGGTGGAGGCCAGCGAGTGACGGGTGGCCGGAGCCGGACGGGGCGCCTGGCCGGGCTGTTGGTTCCGCTCTCCTCGTGTCCATCGACACACAGTTGGGGAATTGGGGAGTTCCCGGACGTGCCGGCACTGGCGGGGTGGATGCGCGACGCCGGACTGCGGTTGCTGCAATTGCTGCCGCTCAACGAAATGGCCGCGGGCCAGAGCTCGCCCTATTCGGCTACGAGCGCGCTGGCGCTCGATCCCATCTTCATTGCGGTTCCGGCCGTTGCCGATTTCGACGTCCTCGGCGGCGAACAGGCCCTCGATGCGGCATCGCGTGACATGCTCGCCGACGTGAAAGCCGCGACGCGGGTCGACTACAGCCACGTGCGGGCGATCAAGTCCGGTGCGCTGAGGGCCGCGTTCGAGCGGTTCCGCGTGGAGGAATGGGCGCGCGACTCCGCGAGAGCGGCCGATCTCAGACGGTTTGCCGACGAACAGCGCTGGTGGCTAGACGACCACGCGCTCTATCGCGCCCTGCAATACGTCGCCGGCGGAAAAGAGTGGCAGGCCTGGCCCGCGGGGATTCGCGACCGGGATCCCGAGGCGCTGGTTCGTGCGCGGCGCGACCTCGACCAGGAAATCCTGTTCCGCCAGTATCTGCAGTGGATCGCGCACGACCAGTGGCAGAGCGCCCGGGCGGCGGTCCGCGACATCAGGGTGTTCGGCGATTTTCCGTTTGGCGTCTCTGCCGACAGCGCCGACGTCTGGGCCCACCAGGATCTGTTTTCGTTTGACGGCACCATCGGTGCGCCGCCCGACGCGTTCAGCGACGAAGGGCAGAACTGGCGATTGCCGATGTATCGATGGGACGTGATGGCTGCCCGCCGGTACGAGTGGTTCGCGGCGCGTGCGCGCCGCGCCGCCGACTTGTTCGACGGTTATCGCGTCGATCATGTTGTAGGGCTGTTCCGCACATGGATGTTCCCGCCCGACGATCGGCCGCCCCACTTCCTGCCGTCTGCCGAAGCCGATCAGATCCTCCAGGGGCAGGCGGTGTTGCAGGTCTTGATGGCCGGCGGCGCCGATGTGGTGGCCGAAGACCTGGGCACAATCCCGGATTTCGTGCGCGCGGCGCTTCGCACGCTGAACATCCCGGGATACCGAGTGCTGAGGTGGGAACGTGAATGGCTCGCTCCCGGGCGCCCGTTCAGGGATCCGTGCAACTACCCGGCGTGCTCGGTGGCGACGTCCGGCACGCACGACACCGACACGCTGGCAGCGTGGTGGAACAGGCTCGACACGGACGTGCGGACCGCCGTGCTGACAGCGACCGGGGCGACGGCAAGCGATGCCGGCGCCGGGTTTGGACCCGCCTTGCGCGACCAGTTGCTCGAGGCGCTCTACGCATCGGGATCCGACCTGCTCGTATTGCCCATCCAGGATGTGTTTGGCTGGACCAACCGCATCAACGTGCCCGCCGTCATCGATGCGGTCAACTGGACGTGGAAGCTGCCATGGGCGGTCGATCGGTTTACCACGCAACCTGAGGCGGAGGCGCGAGCTGAGACCCTCAGAACCTGGGGCGCCCGCCACGGTCGGCTCCCGTAGACACCGGCAGCGCTGTGCTACGATCACGTTGGCGTCCAAACCGTCATCATCCGCGCTGCGTCCAATACCATCAGCCGAAGGAGTTGCCCATGAAACGCCTGCTGACCGTTCTCGTGCTCGCCATGCTCGTTGCCCTGCCCGTCGCCGCACAGGCGCAACCGCCCGCGCCGCCTGGTACGCCTGTTATGGGGGCTCAGGCCGCTCCAGCCGGGCCGACCGACCCGCTGAGCCGGGTCATTTTCAACGGGTACAACGCCATCAAGCGAAACCTGACCGAATCGGCGGTGAAGGTGCCGGAGGCCGACTACGCCTTCCAGCCGACCAAGGAAGTGCGGAACTTCGCCCAGATCTTCGACCACATCGCGAACACGCAGTTCAGCTACTGCGCGGCTGCCAAGGGCGAGGCGAATCCGAACAAGGACGATTTCGAGAAGACCGCGACCACCAAAGCCGCCGTCATCAAGGCGCTGGGCGACTCATTCGCCTACTGCGACACGGTGTACAGCACGCTGACTGACGCGAAGGCGGCTGAGATGATCAAGTCTGGACAAAACGAGATTGCTCGCGCCGGCCGCCTGATCGGCAACGTCGCGCACGACAACGAACACTACGGGAACCTGGTGACCATGATGCGCATCAAGGGCATGGTGCCGCCCTCGACCGAGCGCATGCAGCAGCCCAGGAAGTAACGGCGAGGGCGTGCCTTGTTTCTCCAGAGAAGGCCCACGGAAGGGGACGCGTGACCTTGCCTCGTCTTCTGGTGCTGGTCTCCGTCGCGCTCACTCTGGCCGTTGCGGCCGGATGCGCGAAGGAGACCGGCCCGCCCGCTGGCGCGGCCACCGCCGCCGACGTCCAGCTCTCTCCGGACACCGAAGAAATCGTCGCCAGCATCCCGCAGGCAACGACGCTGGCGAAACTGTTCCGGACGTACCTGCCGCCGGATCGAGCCGAAGCCGCCGTGCGCCTGGTGTCTCAGCAGTTCGACCCGCGCAAACTCCGAGCGAAGCAGCGGTTCACGCTGACCCGGACTTTCGACGGATGGCTGCGGGGGTTCGACTACGAGATCGATCTGGATCGACGCCTGCGCGTGGCGCCAGCCACACCCGAAGCCCCGAGAGAACTGGTGGCCGAGGTCATCGAGTACAAGCGGCAGGAGGCCACCGCCGCCGTCGCCGGCCGCATCGACAAACAGACGCCCTCGTTGTTTGAGGCGATGCACGCCGTCGGCGAAACCGATGATCTGTCGATCGAACTTGCGGCCATCTTCTCCGGCGAAGTGGATTTCAACAGCGGCATCCAGCCCGGCGACGTCTTTCGCGTTGCGGTCCAGAAAGTGACGCGCGAGACCGGGACCGTCTCGTACGGGGCCGTCTTTGCGGCGGAGTTCGTCAACGAAGGGCGTCGCCTGAAGGCGTTCCGGTTCGTGCTGCCAGACGGCAAGGTGGGGTACTACGACGAGAACGGCCGTTCGCTGAAGCGGTTCATGCTGTGGTCGCCGCTCAAGTTCGAGCCGCGGGTCACTTCCGGTTTTTCCTACAACCGACGGCACCCGATACTCAATGTCACGCGCGCGCACCTCGGCGTCGATTTTGGGGCGCCCATCGGGGCTCCGGTGGTGTCGGTGGCCAATGGTGTGGTAACTCAGGCCGGGTTCTCCGGCGGTGCCGGACGTCTCGTGGCCGTGCGCCACAGCAGCGGCTACGAAACGATGTACATGCACTTGTCGTCGATTGCCGTGCGCACGGGTCAGCATGTGAGCCAGGGCGATCTGATCGGGCGGGTCGGCTCGTCCGGTTTGTCGACCGGCCCGCATCTGGACTACCGGATTCGAAAGAACGGCGCCTACGTGAATCCGCTCGTCGAACGCCGTCGCATGCCGCCGGGCGAACCGATCGCCCCTGCGCTGCGGGCCGCGTTCCAGGCTGAACGCGATCGGCAAGCTGCGCTGCTGCCGGCCGAGGCGTCGTCGCCCGTCGAGCCTGGGATCGCCACGCTCCAGCGTGGCCAGAAAGCGGGTCCGGTTGATGCTCGGGCACCAGCCTCCGCGCGGTAGCCCGACACCCCCGAATTCTGTCAACTGCTCCTGCGCCCCCGCAGTCGTCTTCCTGATCCTGCTGGCGGTGGCGCTGTGGGCCTTCCGCAACGCGTTGGGGAAGCAATCGGTGTTCCCGGCCGCCGAAGCGGATTAGTTGTCTGGTTGGTACTCCCGAAGCCGCGTGGGTTCGACGATCCACAGTTTGCCAACGATCGATGCCCCCGCGAGGCCCGCGACGAGCACTCGCAGCGCGCGTTCGAGGTCCTCGGGTTCGGCCTTGCCGCGGAGTCTCACGACCGCGAGTCCCGGATAGTCAGCAGGTTTGAACGCGAGGGGGTTTCCGAAATCGAGATCGAGTGTCACGAGACAGCGTCCCTCCGTGAGACAGACACGAGCCACCTCGTTGTCGGTCGCACGGCACAGGGCCTCCGCCGGCACGGTCGCGACGTCGTGCCCCGCCGCAGTAAGGATCTCCGCGCCTCGTCTACCGAAGTTCTCGTCGAGCTTCAACCGCACTAGCGCGCCACCGCCTCAACTGTCACGTAGCGCTCGCGTGACATCTCCGCCCCATAGGCGATGCAGGCCTGGACATCGGCCTCTTCGATGTCGTAGTTCTCGAGGATCTCGGAGATGCTCATTCCGCTCGCCAGCATGTCGAGGATCAATGACACCCAGATCCGGTGGCCCTTTATGCACGGTTTCCCGAAACAGATGTTGGGATTGATCGAAATCCTCGCCAGCAATTCCTCTCGGGTCACAACCGGCCTCCTGTGATCGACACGCCCCATTCGGATCATACGCCGAACGCGACGATTGCCCAACCGGCCGGGCGGGACGTGACGACGAGACCACGCCCTGCCGTTATGATTTCGACCTTCCGCCGCGGTGATCGTGTGCCTGCCCCCTTCCGGCGCAATTCTGCACGGCGGAGTCCGCGCTCAGGTGAATCACTCTTGACTGCGGTGAGCCGGCGACTGGCTGGGAGAGCCCCATGCCGGAGGTCGGCCAGACCGTCGAGCACTTTGTCATTCTGGAGCGGCTTGGCAGAGCATCCCGCCTGCGACGCCGAAGTCCTTCCACGGCCCCCGAGCCGAACGCAGGAACGCCGTCGGCTCGACGCCGCGGGCTGCTAGCCCTTGTGCTTGAGATCGCCCCGCTCTCGATCGGGCGAAAGCGCCTCCAGCGAGGCCCACTGCACGGGCTGCCCGGACCAGTCGAGAAACCGCTCGAAGTCCTCGGTGGCCATCACGATGGTGGCGGTATTGATGTTGGGGTGGAAACCGACGCGGGCTCGTTCACGAAGCCCGGCGTCGATGACGACGCGCACATGCTTTGCCGTGTCGTTGATCAGGCCCAACGGAGAGACGGACCCCGGAGTGAGACCGAGGTAGCGCATCAGCCGTTCCGCTGAGCCGAAACTCAGCCGGCCGTCGCCGACGATCTCGGCCACCCGCTGCAGGCTCACCGCCCGGTCGTGCTCCGCGACGACAAGGTAGTGGCGGTTGCCCTTCTTGTTTCGCAGGAACAGATTCTTGCAGTGCGCCGCGTCGATGCCCCGCCAGTGCAGGAGAGCCTCGTCGACCGTGAACACCGGCGGGTGATCGTGCCGCGTGTACACGATGCCGAGGCGATCCAATACGGCGAGGGCGGCCGCCGCCGGGTCCTGATTATCCGTGTGCATGGTGCTCCAGCGATGGTACCCAACCTGGCGACGAGACGGCAAATGCGTACCGACCGGTCGCCACTTGCCGCCCCCGCCTCCTGCGTGCGCCAGAGATCGCCGGGTGAAGAAACAGCCTGGCACGCTGGCGCCTCCGCCGCCCTACCCGGTCAAGCGGGAGGGAAGTGCACCGGTGAAGAAGTAGGGATTGGGGATTAGGGATTGGGGATTAGCCAATCCCTAAAGACTGCTGCATAAATAATGGTACAATGTTCCTCGAGGTGCGCGATGCGACTTCGAGGATCGGCGGACTTGCTGGAAGATCGGCGGCATCGGGCGCTGGCGCTCCTGGATGAGGGGTTGTCGCTCCATGCGGTGGGT